>CAWESJ010000077.1:0-6869 GCA_963811015.1 uncultured Alphaproteobacteria bacterium
ATAGAGATAGCGGCGATTCGCCTGCGATTCGCCGGCGAAAGCCGCCTTTAAATTATCGACCGTTTTGCTGCTTCCAAGCGCTGCCATAGTCACACTCCCTTCGAAAGGTTGAAACCGCGCATCAAGCCGACGCTTCCGCGGATTTAACCTATGGAATATCGGCTTAGAATTATTCTAACGGTTGTTGCGCGCGGCGGCAAGGGCCAGCTAGCGTCTTTCGCCCGGCGGCGCTTGGCCGCAGGGGCAAATGCCGCGCAAATGGGCGCGATGGCGCTCAACGCCGGCTGAACCCGCGCGGCCGCCATTTCCCAAGCGCTTAAGCCATTCCTCGGCGGCGCTCAAGCGCGGCGCGTTCGAAAAGGCGAAGGCGCGGCCGGCTTTCTCTTGCAATGCAGCGCGGGCCGGGCGACAAGCCCGCATGCTCCATATCAACGACATCATGCTTCGGCTCGGGCCGCGCGTGCTTTTCGACAAGGCGACCGCGGCGCTTCCCGATCATGCGCGGGTCGGCTTCGTCGGCCGCAACGGCGCCGGAAAGACGACGCTTTTCCGGATGATCTCCGGCGAGCTTCGCGCCAGAATCCGGGTCGATCTCCTATCCGCGCCAGATGCGGCTCGGGCGGGTCGAGCAGGAAGCGCCCGGCGGCCCGCGGAACCCTGATCGATTTCGTTCTCGACGCCGATCTCGAGCGCGCCCGGCTGATGCGAGGAGGCGGAGACCGCGACCGATCCCGCCCGCATCGCCGACATCCATATGCGCCTTGTCGATATCGAGGCCCATGCGGCGCCGGCCCGCGCCGCGAGCATTCTCTCCGGCCTCGGCTTCGACGAGGCGGCGCAGAATCGCTCGCTTCAGCGAATTTTCCGGCGGCTGGCGGATGCGCGTCGCGCTGGCCGCGGTGCTTGTTCTCGAGCCCCGATCTTCTGCTGCTCGACGAGCCGACCAATTATCTCGATCTCGAAGGCACGCTCTGGCTCATCGATTATCTGCAGCGCTATCCGGCGACCATCCTCGTCATCAGCCATGACCGCGACCTGCTCGACGCCGTCGTCCGACCATATTCTGCATCTCGATCAGGCCAAGCTCACGCTGTGGCGCGGCAATTATTCGAGCTTCGAGCAGCAGCGGCGCGAGCAGCAGGCGATTTTGCTGAAGCACAAGAAGAAGCAGGACGACCAGCGCAAGCATCTGCAATCTTTCGTCGATCGGTTCCGCGCCAAGGCGACCAAGGCGGCGCAGGCGCAGTCGCGGCTCAAAATGCTCGCCAAGATGGAGCCGATCGCGGCCATCGTCGACGGCCATATCCTGCCGTTCCATCTGCCCTCGCCGCAAAAGCCGCTGAGCCCGCCGATCGTCGCCATGGAGGACGCCAGCGCCGGCTATGGCGGCGAGCCGGTCCTGAAGCGGCTGTCGCTGAATATTTCGGACGATGACCGGATCGGCCTTCTGGGCTCCAACGGCAATGGCAAATCGACTTTCGCCAAGCTCGTCGCCGGACGGCTCGAGGCGCAAGGCGGCGACCGTCCGGCGCTCATCCAAGCTGCAGGTCGGATTTTTCGCCCAGCATCAGGTCGATGATCTCGACGAGAAGGCGACGCCGTTCCAATGCGTCGCCGAGCTGATGCGCGACGCCACCGAGGCCAAGATCAGGGGCAAATGCGCGCAATTCGGCTTTCCCAACGTCAAGGCCGACACCAAGGTCGCGCAGCTCTCCGGCGGCGAGAAGGCGAGGCTTCTCATGGGGCTTGCGAGTTTCCACGGGCCGCATCTCTTGATCCTGGACGAGCCGACCAACCATCTCGACATCGACAGCCGCGCCGCCCTGATCGAGGCGATCAACGATTATGAAGGCGCGATCATCCTGGTCTCGCATGACCGCCATCTGCTCGACGCCTGCGCCGACCGGCTCTGGCTCGTCGATGGCGGCACGGTCAAGGCCTTCGACGGCGACATGGATGATTACAAGCGCCATGTCCTCGAGCGCGCCGGCGGAGGTGGCGGCAAGCAGGCGAAAAAGGCCCGCGCCGAGGCGGAGGCTTCGGCCTCCGAACGCCGCAGCGCTCAGCCAGCGCGGAAGGACGCCGCGCCGCTGAAAAAGCGCATCTGGGCGGTCGAGGAGAAAATGCGCAAGTTCCAGGATCTCATGGAGCGCATCGACAAGGCTCTCGCCAATCCGGCCGTCTTCGCCAAGGACCCGGCGAAGGCCGCGCAGCTCGCCGCGCAGCGCGGGGATTTGGAAAAGGCGCTTGTGGCGGCCGAGGAGGAATGGCTGGCGCTCACCGGCGACGCCGAAGCGGCGCAATAGGCTTTGGAAGAGAGAATCCCGCGACGCCGGCGGCCGGCGTCGCGAGCCAAGCGGGATCAGCGCGAGTAGAACTCGATCACGAGATTGGGCTCCATGATCACCGGATAGGGCACTTCGCTCGGAAGTGGGACCCGGGTAAATCTGGCGTTCATCTTGGCATGGTCGACGTCGAAATAATCCGGCACGTCGCGCTCGGCGAGCTGGACCGCCTCGAGAACGGTGACGAGCTGGCGCGAGGAGTCCTTGACTTCGACCAGATCGCCGACCTTGACCAGATAGGAGGCGATATTGACCCGCCTGCCATTGACCTTGACATGGCCGTGGTTGACGAATTGCCTCGCGGCGAAAACGGTCGGGACGAATTTGGCCCGATAGACCACGGTGTCGAGCCGGCTTTCGAGCAGGCCGATCAGATTATTGCCGGAATCGCCCTTGAGGCGGATCGCCTCGGCGTAATATTTGCGGAACTGCTTTTCCGAAATATTGCCGTAATAGCCTTTGAGCTTCTGCTTGGCCTTGAGCTGGGTGCCGAACGGCGTCGGCTTGCCCTTGCGGCGCTGGCCGTGCTGGCCCGGCCCATATTCGCGCCGGTTGACGGGGCTCTTGGGGCGGCCCCAGATATTCTCGCCCATGCGGCGGTCGATTTTATATTTGGCTTCCGCGCGTTTCGTCATCGCGTGTCCTCAGAATCAATGCGCCGGAGGACGCGCGCGAACCCTCGCGCAAAAGCGCGGCGCTCGAATCACGTCCGTCCCCGGCAAGGGGGAGGAACGCGCCCTCCTCTGCGAGGCCCTGAAGACAAGGCCAAGCCGACAGGCGTTTCGCTTCGACAGACAAATCTGTTTTGAAGGATCAGCCGCGGGTGCGTGTGGGCAGGCCAAAGCCCGCCGCAAAAGCTTAGCGCGCCCGAAGACGCGCCAAGAGGGTCATCGGTTAAAGGAGTTTCGCCGGCGGGTCAAGCTGCAGCGGCGCGGCGCTGCGGCCGGCCGGCGCATCAACGCCAATCAACGAAGGGAACCCGCAACGCAGCTGGCCCCGCCGCCCCGTCGCCGCAGAACACGCGATTGCCCTCGATGCGGGCGCGCTCGCCGGCGACGAGCTCGAGCGCGGCCGGATAGATAATGTGCTCCTGCGCGAGAACGCGGGCTCCAAGCGTTTCCGGCGTGTCGGAGTCGAGCACGGGCACGGCCGCCTGCGCGATGATCGGGCCTTCGTCCATGGCCGGGACGACGAAATGCGCCGTGCAGCCATGGATCTTCACGCCGTCGGCGAGGGCGCGCTCATGCGTGTTGAGCCCGCGATAGGCGGGCAAAAGGGCGGGGTGGATATTGAGGAGCCGGCCGCGCCAATGGCCGACGAACCAGGGCGTCAGCATGCGCAGAAAGCCGGCGAGGCAGATATATTCGATCCGATGCAGATCGAGCAGGATTTGCATGGAGCGCTCGAATTCTTCGCGCCCGGCGTAGATCTTATGGTCGACGGCGGCGGCGGCGATTCCATTTTCCTTGGCGAAGGCCAATCCGGGCGCCTCCGGCCGGTTCGACAGGACCAGCGCGATCTCGGCCGGAAACGCGGGGCTTCGCGCCTTGTCGATCAAGGCCCGCATGTTCGAGCCGCGCCCGGAGATCAAGATCGCCGTGCGCTTGCGCCGGACCGTCACAGGCCGAGCCGTCCCGAACCGATCACCCGATGGCCGGCCTCGGCCGCGACGATCTCGCCGAGCGCGATCGGATCTTCGCCCGCCTCGCGCAGGGCGGCGAACACGGCATCGGCGGCCTCGGGCGCCGCGACGAGAATCATGCCAATCCCGCAATTGAACGTGCGCAGCATTTCGGCCTCGCCGACGCCGCCGGTTTGCGCGAGCCAGGCGAAGACCGGCGGAACCGGAATGGCCGCAAGGTCGAGCCTTGCGCCAAGCGCCGGCGGCAGCACGCGCGGAAGATTGTCGGGAAATCCGCCGCCGGTGATATGGGCGAGCGCCTTGACGCCGCCAGAGGCCTTGATCGCCCGCAAAGCCTGCCTGACATAGATCCGCGTCGGCGTCAGCAGGGCCTCGCCGAGGCTTTTGCCGGGCTCGAAAGGGGCGGAGTTGTCCCAGCCGAGGCCCGCCTTGACGACGATCTTGCGCACGAGCGAAAAGCCGTTCGAATGGAGCCCGGAGGACCTGAGGCCGATAAGACTGTCGCCCGGCGCGACGCCGGGCCTGGGCAGGAGCCCGCCGCGCTCGACCGCGCCCACGGCGAAGCCCGCGAGATCATAATCCGTTCCGTCGTAAAGTCCCGGCATTTCGGCGGTCTCGCCGCCGATCAAGGCCGCGCCGGCCTCGACGCAGCCCTTGGCTATGCCGGCGATGACGCTCGCGGCGACATTCGGGTCGAGCTTGCCGGCGGCGTAATAGTCGAGGAAGAAAAGCGGCTCGGCCCCTTGCACGACGAGATCATTGACGCACATCGCGACGAGATCGATCCCGATCGTGTCATGGACGCCGGTCTCGATGGCGATCTTGACCTTCGTGCCGACGCCGTCATTGGCGGCGACGAGGATCGGATCTAAAAACCCCGCGGCCTTGAGGTCGAACAGCCCGCCGAAGCCGCCGATTTCGGCGTCGGCGCCGCGTCGCCGCGTCGCGCGCACAAGCGGCTTGATCTGCTCCACCAAGGCGTTCCCGGCGTCGATATCGACGCCGGCGTCGGCATAGGTGAGGCCATTTTTTTTCGTCATGAGGGTTCCGGCCCGCGCAGCCGCCACGGCTAGAGCGCTTCCTTTTCGATCGGAGAGACTTATCCGATCGAAAAGGAAGCGCTCAAATTCAAAGAGCTGGAGCATGTTCTGATCGAAAAAGTCAGTCAACTTTTTCGGAACATGCTCTAGATCAAAGAGTTGCTGCATGTTCTGGTCGAAAAGTCGATCAACTTTTTCGGAACATGCGCTAGCGCGTCCGGCGCGGCAAAGCAAGATTGGGCGCGGACTGCGCGACGCGCGGGGGCTAGGCCGCGCTCATTGCGCCGAGAGCCCCTTTGGCGAGCCTACGCCCAGGCAGGGATTCCAGCCGGCGCTCACGGTGAAGGCCGCTTGCGGGCCGCAATAGCCGGTCGTCGCGGCCGTGTAGCTCGCCGGATTGCCGGCGCTGTTTTGATAGATCGTCTGAAGCTGCAAAGCGCTGGACGAATAGAAATGGCCGGAGGCGTTGACAATGGCCGCGACGAGCGGCGACGCGACGCTGGTTCCGCCGACGGTCAGCCAGCCGCCATTGCCGCTGTCATAAACCCAGACGCCAGTGCTGGGGTCGGCGACCGCGGCTATGTCGGGCACGGCGCGATAGGAGCCGATGGTCGGGGCCAGGGACGCCTGATAGGCCGGGCGGGCGACATAGCTGCTGAGTCCGCCGCCGCCGTCGGACCAGGAGGCGTGATGGAGGAAGCTCATCGTTCCGAGCTGGCGCGCGAGGCTGGCGCCGCCGACGGCCACGACATTCGCCGAGGCTGAGGGCCATTGGACGCCGGGCGAATCGCCGGTGGCGGCGAAAAAGGTCACCCCGGACTTCACGAAATGGAAGTCGTAGGAGGTCTCGGCCGCGAATTCAGCGCCGCCCCAGCTCATCGAGACCTCCCCGCCGCCCGCCGTGGCGACAAGCTGAGCGGCCTTGTCCACTGCGAGGAGAAGATCGGAATATGACGCCGACGCCGCCTCGACCAGATAGATCTTGGCGTTCGGCGCCATGGCGTGCGCAATTTCTATGTCGAGCGCCATTTCGAGCTCCCAGCCGGCGTTGCCGGCGGGCTGCCGCCCGGATGCGAAAACCACCTGGAAATTGTTGCTCGTCGGCGCGGGCAGGCCGAATTGCGCGCTGAAGATCTTCAGATCCGCGAGCGCGCTTGAGTAGTTGTAGGCGTCGACAATGGCGATCGCCCGGCTGCCGCCGGCGGCTACGGCGGTCACGACATTGGGATTGCAGCCGCTGCCGGACGGGGTCAGCCCGTAGATGCAGGCGAGCGACGCCGGGGTTTCGAAATTCAGGCCCAAAGAAGGAGGCCCGCCGACGGTCGAGGCCGGGGCGCGGGGATTCGCCGGAACGAAGAACCGCACATTCGTGTGCATGCGGATCCCTTTGTCCTCCGGCTGAACAAGGCTCGACGAAGGAACGACGATCGCGCCGGCGTTGCGCGCCGGGATTGATTGCGCGCCTCGCATCAGATCGGCGGGATCGGCGAAGCCTTCGGAGGCCGCCGCGCCCGCGAGCGCGAATATGGCGATGAAAAGAAAAAGACTATGTTGCGGCGACATCAAGCGCTCCCCGAACGATTGCGCCTATCCTATTGGCGCCCTGGCCTTAAGGCCGCGTGCCAAATATCGCTAAAGCGCAGCGCTCGCCGCTAGCTTAATCTTTAATGTTGACAGGCATGAGGCGAGCCAAAGGCATTTGCGGCGCCTCGCGGTCAGATGAGCTCATCCGACCGAAACGGAATTGCTGAAAATCAAAGAGTTGAAGACTATTTAGGTCGAAGCGCGCGACCGAATTTTCAAAAACATGCTCTAAAACAGCCCGTCCTTGCCGAGCCCGGC
>CAWESJ010000078.1:0-6127 GCA_963811015.1 uncultured Alphaproteobacteria bacterium
CTTCTATGGCGGCGCGAACATTGACCTTGTGTGCTTCGATAATTACATGCCGTTGAGCGACTGGACGACTGGGCCAGGCGGCCTCGATGCGCTCCATTGGACGGACGTCAAGCCGACGGGTTGGCCGCCATCAGTAATCGGGATGAATGGACTTGGGCTTACCGGCCAGCCGACAATCTACAATAAGGCCTATCTCAAGGCGAATATCGAGGGCGGCGAAAAATTCAACTGGTTCTATGCGGATTCAAGCAATCTCGGGCGCGGCCCTGATCCAAATGGAAGCGACCTTCAAGTGTCTCTCTGTCGGGGAGACAGGCTGACGCAGAACAGACAGCCATATTTTCCAAACCAGGAATTGCTCGCCAATAAGCAGATCCGCTGGTGGTGGCTTAATTCGCATCAGGCCGTTTATGATAACGGGGATGGAGCAGGGTGGTCTCCACACGGGCCCGCCACGCAATGGACTGCGCAGTCGAAGTCGATTTCCTTTACCGAATATGGTTGCCCGAGTTGCGACCGCGCGACGAACCAACCGAATTTGTTCTATGACTCAAAATCGACGGAGAGCGGGACGCCCTTTTGGTCGATATGGATCCCTGCGGACGGCGCCACATACGCTCCGAAAGGTGATCAGCTCATTCAGCTTTTGGCGTTACAGGCAATTTATGAATATTGGACTATAGATGGCAATAACGCCGAGTTTAGCGCCGGCCTGAAGATGATCGAACCGTCGTTCATGTCGGTCTGGAGCTGGGATGCGCGGCCGTTTCCGACTTTTCCGTCAAGGTCCGATATTTGGGGCGACACAGGCAATTGGGCGACTGGAGATTGGCTAGGCGGCAAAGGGCCATTTCTCATGCCGCCTGTCGCAGATCCGCCGCCGCCGTCGGGCGCCTTCGCCACGTTCCCACCGCTCACCGGACAATGCTGGAGCGTCCTTTACAGGCCACACTTCACAACAACCGCAGCCGCACATGTTTCGGGGCGGGAAAGCCGCTTTGCGCGTATGTCGGCGCCCGTCATCGAGATCGAGATCGCTTTCGACCTCTTGCGAATGGATGGCTTGGCCCTGGAGTTCGAAACTTTCGTTGGCTTCCTCGCTCACCAATACGGTCAAAGGACGCCCTTTACTTTTCCCGCGCCGGCGCCGTTCGTTCTTGGTTCGACCGTCACCTGTCGCTTCGCCGACGACACTGAAGACCTTGAGGAATTCATGAGCCGGATGTGGAAGAGCCAGGCCGTAAAACTACGCACCGTGAAGGGGGAATGATGACGAGCCCTCCAAGCTTCCCGACGCTGCCCGGTCAGGGATGGTCCGTGCATAAACGCCCGACATTCTCGACACGTGTCGCGTCGCATATTTCGGGACGCGAGGCCCGGACGCCATATTATTCCGCCCCGCTTTATGAATTCGAGCTGACTTTCGAAGGGCTCGATTCGCTTGGAAACTTTCCTGGCTTTGGCGTGAATTCCCTGCAGGCGCTCGTCGGCCTCTACCTCCAATGCCAGGGCCAGTTCGGGACGTTCCTTTATACAGACCTGTCCGACGCTGCAGTGACTGGGCAGGCGATCGGGACCGGCGACGGAGCCACAACAACCTATTCGATGGTGCGCTCCATCGGCGGCTTCACTGAGCCGGTTGGATGGGTTCTGACCGATCCGGCGCCAATAATTTATGACGACGGACTAGCGGTCAGCACAACATCCTACGTAATCACGGCGCCGTTCGGCGCAAATAATGTACTTACCTTTCTTACACCACCTACGAGCGGACATGCGATTACAGCCACTTTCTCCTTCGCCTACCAATGTCGATTTCTGGACGATCAGTGCGATTTCGAGGAATTGGCGCAGGGTCTGTGGCAGGTGCAATCGTTGAAGTTCAGGTCGGTGAAACCATGAAGGCCGCTTCTAACGCAGTCATCAACTTTCTTAATGAGCTACGCGTTAAGGCCGAAGCGACCGCAATTGTCGCGGATT
Organism: uncultured Alphaproteobacteria bacterium; assembly: GCA_963811015.1. Taxonomy (GTDB): domain Bacteria; phylum Pseudomonadota; class Alphaproteobacteria; order Rhizobiales; family Beijerinckiaceae; genus Methylocapsa. The sequence goes on from CAWESJ010000078.1 coordinate 1,981, forward strand.
GCTTCACCATAACGCTTAACACCGGGACGATTTTGACATACACAAACGCAGACGTCTCAATTCCGCTAAATAGCTATGTATATCTTGCGAATTCGATTTTGATAGACGGATTGAAATTCAAATGCGAGGTCGGACTCGATGTCGATCAGCAGCAGATCACGATTTCGGCCCGGCCGACCGACACAATCGGAGGCATTCCCTTCCTTCAGGCGATCCGCAACGGGATTCTCGACGGGGCCGAGATCCAACGGGAGCGCGCGTTTATGGCGAGCTGGAGCGCTGCGCCGATAGGGAGCGTGATTCTATTCAAGGGCCGTGTTGGCGCGATCGATCATGTTGGCCGGACAACGGCGCAAATCACGGTTAACTCTGACCTTGTCCTGCTGGACATAGACATGCCCCGCAACGTCTATTCGCCCACATGCCAACATATCCTTTTTGACACCGGATGCGCGCTCGTCAAAAATGCGTTCGGCGCCGCCGGGGCGGTCGGCGCCGGTTCTACGAAGCAAACCATTAACTGGTCGGGGGCATCCGCTGCATACGTGCAAGGCACGATTACTTTTACGTCCGGAGCGAACACGGGCGCAACGGCCAATATAAAAGCGGCCGTATCTGGCGTTATGACGCTGGATATCGCGCTTCAAAATGCGCCATCGACGGGTGACGCTTTCGTCGTCTATCAGGGTTGCGACCATTCGCAGGCCACTTGCGCCACAAAATTTAACAATCTAGCGAATTTTCGCGGTTTTCCCTACATCCCTCCGCCAACCTACGCGCTTTGATGAGGATATCTCACATGGAACAGCGCGCTCGCGTCGTCGCGGAAGCGAGGACTTGGATTGGAACGCCTTACCATAACTGCGCGGACGTGAAAGGCGCCGGGGTCGATTGCGCTATGTTGCTCGTCAGGGCGTTCGTGGACTGCGGCTTGATGTCGCCGATCGATCCACGGCCATATCCGCCAGACTGGCATCTTCACCGAGACGAGGAACGCTATCTCAGCTATGTCATCGAACGATTTACTGAGGTTGACCATCCGCTCATCGGCGACATTGTTCTCTTTCGCTACGGGCGGTGCTTCAGTCATGGGGCGATCGTGAGCAAGATTAGTCCGCTAGCGATCATCCACGCCTTCCATCCGGCGCGTTGCGTGCTGGAGGAGCCATTGGCGACCAATCCGGCCCTGGCCGATCCAAAGCGCGCGCGGCGCTGCTTCAGCCTTTGGCCAGAGACCTTCGGAGGACCCGCGTGAGCTTTCTGCGCACCGCAAATAAGGCCAAGCAGGCTTTCATATACGAATACTCCGGCCTACAGATCCAGTCTTCGACTGCTGGCGTTCCTATTCCGATCGTCTACGGAACAAATAAAGTCAGCTTCAACATGGTCTGGCAAGGAGGCTTCTATGCAGTTCCACAATATACGAAGTCTGGGGGAGGCAAGGGGGGCAATAACAATACGCTTTCCGGATATGATTATTATGTCGCAGCAATTCTTGGCCTGTGCGAAGGGCCGATAGCGGGTGTTGCGACCATCTATAACGGAACCTCGACGGGAACACTAGCCTCCGCGCTTTGGGGCCTCAATACGGGAACAACGCCACAAGCGACATGGTCCTTTTTGACCACATTTTATCCATCGCAGGCTCTGCCTTACGGCGGGTTGGCATATATCTACGCGCCAGAATTCTATCTTGGATCGAGCGCGAGCTTTCCCTCCATCAATTGCGAGGTCCAGGGCGTCTTGTCTTCGGCGACGACGTCCGCCCTCGTCAATGGCATCGACGCAGATCCGGCGCTGATCCTCCAAGACTTTCTGACGAATTCGCAATACGGCGTCGGGTTTCCCGCGGGCAGCATCAACGCGGCGACCCTTCTTGGATCGTCAGGCGACGCCTCCTATCAGACTTATTGCCGCGCTGCGGGCCTGGCGCTATCGCCTACTCTTGTCAATCAAGAGACGGCGAGCGCCATTCTGGCGCGTTGGCTGCAGCTGACGAACACAGCGGCGGTGTGGTCCGGCGCAGAGCTTAAATTTATCCCTTATGGCGACCAATCAATTACCGGACCGCTTCTTGCCGGCGGCTCCGTGACGTTCACTCCGAATACGTCGCCGATCTATGATTTGACAGACGATGATTTTGTTTATGACGGAGACAATGATCCACTGCAGATCACCCGGTCGGATCCATATACCGCCAAAAACTGGCTGACCGTAGAAATTTCACAAAGGAGCGTCCAATACAGCTCGGTTCCGATAGAGGCGTGGGATCAAAACGAAATCGAGTTGAGTGGGCTTCGTAAGGATTCTACGATAACGGCGCATGAAATCTGCGACCCCGCCGTCGGGCAGATCGCAGCGCAGCTGATCCTTCAGCGCGGACTCAGCCGCCGCAACGTCTATCAATTCAAGCTTTCATTCGAATATTGCCTCCTCGAGCCGATGGACATCGTCACGCTCAGCGACGCCGGTCTTGGGCTCGATAAATTCGCGGTTCGGATCGTCGCGGTCGAAGAGGACAACTCTGGCCTTTTGAGCGTGAGTGCGGAAGATTTGCTGATTGGCTCGGCCACGGCGACGACCTATGTCGCGCCGATCAGCTACGCTGTCGGCTATGATAGCGCTGTAGAGCCTGATCCGATCAATCCACCGATCATCTTCGAGCCGCCCGCGGCGTTGACCGGCGGGCTCTCGCAAATTTGGGCGGCGGTCTCCGGCGGCGCGGCTGGCGTGGTAGACCGGAATTGGGGCGGCGCGAGCGTCTACGTCTCTTTGGATAATTCGACTTACACGTTTGTTGGAAATACGGGAGGTCCGGCGCGCCAGGGAAAGCTGACGGGGAGCCTAGCGGCGCCTCCCATGGATGCCGAGATGGCGGATGCGCTCTCCGTCACCCTGGCGGAAAGCGGCGGCGAGCTGGCGTCGGCGTCGGCGGAAGACGCCGCCGCCCACGCGACGCTCGCCATCGTCGATAGCGAGCTCATTGCTTATGAAACGGCGACGCTGACTGGCTCCAACGCATATAATTTGACCACGCTCTTTCGTGGTCTCTATGGCTCGACGCCGGCCGCGCATTCGTCCGGCGCGCCATTTGCGCGATTAGACAATCTGATATTCAAATATGCCTTGCCGAGCAGTTACATCGGGGTTCAGCTCTATTTCAAGTTCCAGAGCTTCAATCTTTGGGGACTTGCTCAGCAGGATATCTCGACATGCGCGGTTTATAAATACACGCCGACAGGCGCCGGCGTTGTTGGACCCGTCACCGAGGCTTTGCTCGTCGGCGCCAACCTCGACTACGGGCTCGTAAGTCTATCGGTTAATTCGTCGGATGATTTCGGCGTCGCATCAGATCCGTACACAACGCTTATTGATTTGGGATTGGCATCAGCATGAGCATTCAAGTCAAGCGCCGTCGTGAAGCTGCAAGTTTTCTCTCGACCTACGTAGGGGCGGCCGGCGAGCTCCTCGTCGACACCACTAATAATCGGGTCTTGGTGCAGGATGGTTCGACGGCTGGAGGATTCCCCGCGGCCAAGCTGAGCGAAGTGCCTTGCATGCCAAGCGCGCATGGAGCGAACATTCAATTCGGCGTCGTGGAGGACACGATTACATGCTCCGGCGCGTCCGGCGTCTCGACAGCGCAGATTCCCAACCGCGCGATTGTCTTCGCTGTCTCCGTGCGCGTCGTATCCGCAATTACTGGAGCCGCGTCCTTCAATGTCGATGCATCGACTGCGTCGAGCGGCGGGCTGGGCGCAACGAGCGGCCAGTTTGGGGCTAATCTGGGGATTTCCGCAGGCTCTAGCAATTCGGGAATTATCGGTCCCACCGCTTGGTACGCGGCCTCGACAGTCACGCTTACGCCGAATGTATCGAATTTCACCGGCGGCCAAGTGCGGGTCGCGATTTATTACGCGACATTTGGGCCGCCGACATCATGACCTAACTTGCAAGACCTACGTTGCTTGGCCGCCTTTTGGCGGCTTTTTCTTTGCTTGGGATCTGCCATGGCCACAACGACATTTCTGCCGCTTACCCAAGGGGTATGGACCCTCATCGGCGCAGGACCGCTATTGGTTCAAGCCTTATCCGGACCCGCCTGGTATGTCATTTCCGATACACAGCCAGCCGATGCCCAAGTTGG
>CAWESJ010000079.1:0-5075 GCA_963811015.1 uncultured Alphaproteobacteria bacterium
GAAATGGCGATCGCGTTCGAGAGGCCGACGCCATGGGTTTCCTGCAGGCGGCGCGCGAGCTTGGCGGTGCGGAACCCGCCATAGCTCTCGCCGATGATCGCGACCGGAACGTCCCATAATTTATATTTCGACAGGAACCGCTCGATGAACTCGGCGAGCGATTCAAGGTCGCGGTTGAGCGCGAAAAATTCCTTTTCCTCGACGGCCTTGGCCGCATCGGACTTGTCCTTCTCGTCCGGCTTTTTCTCGGGCTCGACGATCTGGCTGAAGCCGGTTCCGACCGGATCGACGAAGACGAGATCAGTGAAGCCGATCCAGCTCTCCGGATTGTTGACGATGCGGATCGGCGGCGGCTCGAGATTGCCGTCCGGCTTGAACAGCACGCGCCTGGGGCTGAGCCCGCCGATATGCAGATAGGCGGAAGAGGCGCCAGGCCCGCCGTTGAAGACAAAGCTGATCGGCCGCCGCCCCTTGGCCTCGGCGAGGCGATAATAGGTGTGAAAGATCTCCGCCGCCGGCTTCTCCTTCTTGCGAAGGACGATCCATTCGGCGGTCACCTCAATATCGGCGGTCTCGCCGCGATCATTGGTCCAGGCGATTTTGCCTGCAGCGCCCTTGGGCGGCTGATAGTCTTTCTTGTCGGGCTGCGCCTGTTTGTCGGGCGCGGATTGGGGCGGCGTTTCGGCGGTCATGCGGGACTCTAAGGTGTAGACCTAAATGGTGGGGTGCGTCCTTCTCCCTGTGGGAGAAGGTGCCGAGCGAATGCGAGGCGGATGAGGGGTTACAGTCTCTTACCAGAAGGATCGTAACCCCTCACCCGCCGCCATCCGGCGGCGCCCTCTCCCTCAGGGAGAGGGTTTGCGCACTGCAATTTCAGTGCACGGTGGTTTGTTCACATCCGACCAATCGCCAAGTGTCGTCAGGTACAAGGCTATGCACATCAATGCGGTCCATAGTTTTATAATAAAAATCAGATGAAAGATCAGGAGTTAAAATGTAAGGCGGTGCTTGATCCTCAGAACCCGCCTTGGAATCCGTAAAGTCTGAATTTTTTCGCATCACAACACTTCCCAATTCTTTAAAGCCATCGAGCATCATATATTCACGAGAGAACCCGTTAGAAAATTCTGTTGTGAATTTGAACTCGCGAGCGCTACGACTTTGTATATATGAAATAAAACCCGTCTGCTCGCCTGTGAAGTGGAGAAATACGGTTTTCGATGATACACCTTGATAAATAGCCTTCTTAGAACTGCATTTATCGATAATATCCGCAGAGCCTGAACTTGATAACAGGCATCCTATAGTAAATATTATTGAATTTAAAACGTAAATTTTACTTTGCACGCATAACGCTCCCTGTCTTCACAATTGGAATACGACTCAACTCCTCACCGCTTCTTCCCCTTCCACGCCCGCGTTCCGCCCTTCCCCGCGCTCGACCGAGGCTTGGCTTCCCCACCGCCGAAATTATGCGGCCCCATTTCGGCATCGGTCGGCTTGTGCGGACGGTTCGTCGGAAGATTGGCCGCGCTTCCATATTTGCGCGCGCCTTTATAGGCGCCGGCCTCCGCCTCGACGTCGCGCTGGCTCGCCAGCGGATCGTCGGCGATGGCGAGCTCCACCGCCTGCAAGCGCTTCAACTCGTCGCGATAGCGCGCGGCCGCCTCGAATTCGAGATTGGCGGCGGCTTCGCGCATGCGCTTCTCGAGATCGGCGATGGTCGTCTTGAAATTATGGCCGGGCGCGATCTCCGGCGCGGCGAGGCCGGCGTCGACGGTCACATGATCCTGCTCATAGACCGAGCCGAGAATATCCTGGATGCCGCGCTTGATCGTGGCCGGGGTGATCCCGTGCTTCTCGTTATAGGCCGATTGCTTCTCGCGCCTGCGGCTGGTCTCGGCCATTGCGCGCTGCATCGAGCCGGTCTCGCGATCGGCGTAGAGGATGACTTTGCCATCGACGTTTCGCGCCGCCCGGCCGATGGTCTGCACAAGCGAGGTCTCGCCGCGCAAAAAACCCTCCTTGTCGGCGTCGAGAATGGCGACGAAGGCGCATTCGGGTATGTCGAGCCCCTCGCGCAACAAGTTGATGCCGACCAACACGTCGAAGGCGCCGAGGCGCAGGTCGCGGATGATCTCGATGCGCTCGATCGTGTCAATGTCGGAGTGCATGTAGCGGACCCGCACGCCATGCTCGTGCAGATATTCGGTCAGGTCCTCGGCCATGCGCTTGGTCAAGACCGTGACCAGGGAACGGTAGCCCCGCGCGGAAACCTCGCGCAGCTCGCCGAGAAGATCGTCGACCTGAGCGCGAGCGGGGCGCACCTCGACCGGCGGGTCGATGAGCCCGGTCGGGCGGATGACCTGCTCGACGAAGATTCCGCCGGTGCGCTCCATCTCCCAATGGCCGGGCGTCGCCGAGACATGGACGGTCTGCGGCCGCATCGCCTCCCATTCCTCGAAGCGCAACGGCCTATTGTCGAGGCAGGACGGCAGGCGGAAGCCATATTCGGCGAGCGTCGCCTTGCGCCGGAAGTCGCCGCGATACATGCCGCCGATCTGCGGCACGGTCTGATGCGATTCGTCGGCGAAGACGAGGGCGTCGTCGGGCAAATATTCGAACAGTGTCGGCGGCGGCTCGCCCGGGCGGCGGCCGGTCAGATAGCGCGAATAATTCTCGATGCCGGCGCAAGAGCCGGTCGCCTCGAGCATTTCGAGATCGAACATGGTGCGCTGCTCGAGCCGCTGCGCTTCGAGCAGGCGGCCGGCGCCGTTGAGCTCGTCGAGCCGCTGGCGCAGCTCCGCCTTGATGCCCTTGATCGATTGCAGAAGCGTCGGGCGCGGGGTGACGTAATGCGAATTGGCGTAGACCTTCACGAATTCGAGGTCTTGCGTCTTCTTGCCGGTCAGAGGATCGAATTCGGCTATGGTCTCGATCGAATCGCCGAAAAAGCCGATGCGCCAAGCGCGGTCCTCGTAATGGGCCGGGAAAAGCTCGATCGTGTCGCCGCGCACGCGAAAAACGCCGCGCGAGAAATCGCCTGCCGAGCGCTTATATTGCAGGGCGACGAGATCGCTGACGAGCTGGCGCTGGTCGATCCGCTCGCCCTGCTTCACGGTGAATGTCATCGCCGTATAGGTTTCGACCGAGCCTATGCCGTAAATGCAGGAGACCGAGGCGACGATGATGACGTCGTCGCGCTCGAGCAGGGCGCGGGTCGCCGCGTGACGCATCCGGTCGATCTGCTCGTTGATCGAGCTTTCCTTCTCGATATAGGTGTCGGAGCGCGGCACATAGGCTTCGGGCTGATAGTAATCATAGTAAGAGACGAAATATTCGACCGCATTATCGGGGAAGAAACTCTTGAACTCCCCGTAAAGCTGCGCCGCGAGCGTCTTGTTGGGGGCGAGAACGAGCGCCGGGCGGTTGGTCCGCGCGATCACCTGCGCCATGGTGAAGGTCTTGCCCGAGCCGGTGACGCCGAGGAGCACCTGGTCGCGCTCGCCGCCCTCTACGCCAGCGACGAGCTCCTCGATCGCCGCCGGCTGATCCCCCATCGGCTCATATTCGGAGACGAGCTTGAAGCGAACCCCACCCTCGGATTTGTCGGGGCGCGGCGGCCGATGCGGCGTCCAGGGCTTTTTCTCGCGCAGATTGGGATCGCCGCGCTCGAGCAGATCCTTGAGCGATTCGACCGTGGCGGCGACGCCGCTGACGCCCTGCGGCAGATGCAAAGACGCGGAAGGAGAATCGCCGCCCCGCGCGCCTTGTTGGTCAAGGCCCAGCGCTGCGGCAAGCTTGGCGTCAATGCGCGAGGCCGGTCCCGACTCATAGCTCGCGCCTGGCGCCTCGGCGAAACCCTGGCCGTTCGGGCGCTGGTTCAGCGCGGGATTGAGGAGAGCCGCGAGATGCTCGCCAAGAGGCTGGAGCTCGGGCTTCGAGGCCTTGGAGCGCGGCGAGCTTCGCCGCGCCGGAGTTTTCGAGGCTTTCGCCGAGGAGCTGGGTTTCTCGGGACTAGGTGTCTCGGGGTTTGGTGTCTTGGCCATTCCGCCAATATGGCCCGAATCGGGCGCGGTTCAAAGCGCCCGTGACGTCGTCGCTGGCATAACATTAGGCTATTTGGAAGCCCGGTTCAGGCGGCCGGCGCAGGCGCCGCCGGGGTCACGCCCGCGAGCGCGTCGCGCAACGCCTGTTCCTTGGTGTGGTCGAAGGAGGTCCGCAAGACCGTGCCGCCGACGCCCTTCAAATCCGCCAGCACCTTGTCGGCGGTCAGCTTGCGGATCAAAAGGAACAAAGCCGCATTGCCGGAATCCAAGGTCTGCGCGACCTCCTTGATGAATTTGTCGTCAATGCCGACATCGGCGAGCGCGCCGCCGACCGCGCCCGAGGCGGCTCCGATCGCCGCGCCAAGCAGCGGCTGCAGGAAGATCAGCCCGATCAGCGTGCCCCACAAGGTCCCGGAGACCGCGCCGACCGCCGTCGTGTTCACGAGCTGATTGAGCTTGATATGGCCGTTAGGCTGCTTGACCGCGATCACCGCGTCGCCGAGCTCGATCAGATAATCCTTCTGCAGCTCCAAAACCTTTTGCCGAACCTCTTCCGCTTTCTCTTCGGAGGGGAATGCGATGACGACGAGATCGCTCATGCTCAGGTCCTTTCCAAGGATATTTGCAATAGTTGACGACTATCATTTTGTCGGCTTCGCGTCCATGCGCGCAAGATGACAGCGCGTCCTTTTGTTGCGCCCAAGATAAAAAAATAAAATGCAAAAAGTTTCGTCTCGGAGCTGAATTTTTTCGTCTGCGAATAAGTCCGACCGCGGCGGCGCCATTCAGGCGCGACGCGACAAGACCATGGCAATCGGACAGCCGGAACACGGCTTCCGCCGTCGGCACTTTCATGCCGATGCGGCCGGCGCCTCGGCGCTCTCGCCGAGCGCTTCGGCGAGCCTGGCGCGATCGAGCTCGCGCTCCCACGAGGACACGACAATGGTCGCGACGCCATTGCCGATGATATTGGTCAAGGCCCGGCATTCGCTCATGAACTTGTCTATGCCGAGGACGATCGCCATG
>CAWESJ010000080.1:0-10166 GCA_963811015.1 uncultured Alphaproteobacteria bacterium
AGGCGGGGCAGATGTATGGCATGGGCCTGATTGGCGGGTTTTGCCATCTCTACATCGGGCAGGAGGCCGTCGCCGTCGGCATGAGGATGGCGGCGAAGGAGGGAGATCAGACGATCGCCAGCTATCGCGATCACGGCCACATGCTCGCCTGCGGCATGGACCCGAAAGCCGTCATGGCGGAGCTGACCGGACGCCGAGGCGGCGCCTCGAAGGGCAAGGGCGGCTCCATGCACATGTTCTCCAAGGCGAAGGGCTTTTACGGCGGCCATGGCATCGTCGGCGCGCAGGTTCCGCTCGGCACAGGACTCGCCTTCGCCGATCAATATCGCGCCAATGGCAATATTTCCTTCACCTATTTCGGCGACGGCGCCGCGAACCAGGGCCAAGTCTACGAGAGTTTCAACATGGCCGAGCTCTGGAAGCTTCCGGTCGTCTACATCATTGAGAACAATCGCTATGCGATGGGCACATCGGTCGCGCGATCCTCGGCGCTCACCGATTTCTCGAAGCGGGGCCAGTCGTTCAACATCCCGGGCGAACAGGTCGACGGGATGGATGTGCGGGCGGTGAAAGCCTCGGGCCTCGCCGCCGCCGATTGGTGCCGCAGCGGCAAGGGCCCCATCATCCTCGAGATGCAGACCTATCGCTATCGCGGCCATTCAATGTCCGACCCGGCGAAATATCGCTCCAAGGAGGAAGTGCAGAAAATGCGCGAGGAGCATGATCCCATCGAGCAGGTGCGCGCGCGCCTCATCGCCAGCAAGCAGGCGAGCGAGGAGGATCTCAAGGAGATTGACGCCAAGGTCCGCGCGATCGTGGCGGAGGCCGCCGATTTCGCCTCGCATGATCAAGAGCCCGATCCGGCTGAGCTTTGGACGGACGTGCTGCGCTGAGCGGACGTGGCGATTTCGAGGACGAGACATGGCGACCAATGTGCTCATGCCCGCGCTTTCACCGACCATGGAGCATGGCAAGCTCACGAAATGGCTGAAAAAGGAAGGCGACTCCGTGCGCTCCGGCGATGTTCTCGCCGAGATCGAGACCGATAAGGCGACCATGGAGGTGGAGGCCGTCGACGAAGGCACCTTGGCCAAGATCCTGGTGCCCGACGGAACCGATAATGTCGCGGTCAATACGCCGATCGCCGTCATCGCCGCCGCCGGAGAAGACGCCTTGGCGCCAGCCGGCTCCGGAAATGGCGCGGCTGGCGCGGATAAGCCGCCGCTCGGCGACAAAGCCGTCGTCGTCGCCAAGGAGCCCATCGCGAAAGACGACGCGCCGCCCGGCGCTATCGCCAAGCCGCCGGCGAAAGCTCCGGCGGCGGCCAAGGACGCACCCGAAATTCCGCAAGGCGCGGTGATGGTTTCGATGACCGTGCGCGAAGCTTTGCGCGACGCCATGGCCGAGGAAATGCGCCGCGACGAAAGCGTCTTTGTCCTTGGCGAGGAGGTCGCCGAATATCAAGGCGCCTATAAGGTCACCCAGGGGCTGTTGCAGGAATTCGGCGCGAAACGCGTCGTCGACACGCCGATCACCGAGCACGCTTTCACTGGGCTTGGCATTGGCGCGGCGATGGCCGGGCTGCGTCCAATCGTCGAATTCATGACCTTCAATTTCGCCATGCAGGCGATGGATCAGATCGTCAATTCCGCCGCCAAGACGCATTATATGTCGGGCGGGCAGATGAGCTGCCCGATCGTCTTTCGCGGCCCGAACGGCGCCGCGGCGCGGGTCGCGGCGCAGCATAGTCAGGATTACGCCGCCTGGTATTCGCATGTTCCAGGCCTGAAGGTCGTCGCCCCCTACACGGCCGCCGACGCCAAGGGTCTGCTGAAAAGCGCCATTCGCGATCCAAACCCCGTGGTCTTTCTCGAAAACGAAATTCTCTACGGCCATACGTTCGAGGTGCCGAAGCTCGACGAATTTCTCGTGCCGATCGGCAAGGCCCGCATCGCCCGCGCGGGCAGGGACGTGACGCTCGTCTCCTTCAGCATAGGCATGAGCTACGCGCTGCAAGCGGCGGCGGAGCTGGAGAAGGAAGGCGTCGATGCGGAAGTCGTGGATCTGCGCACGCTTCGCCCGATGGACAGCGCGACCATTATCCAGTCCGTCAAAAAGACCGGCCGCTGCATCACGATCGAGGAAGGCTGGCCGCAAGGCGGAATCGGCGCGGAGATCATGGCGCGGATCATGGAAGAAGCTTTCGACTATCTCGACGCGCCGGTGATTCGAATTGCCGGCAAGGACGTGCTCATGCCCTATGCGGCCAATCTCGAAAAGCTCGCGCTTCCGACGGTCGGCGAAATTGTGGCGGCCGCGAAAGCGGCGCTCTATCGTTAGGCGATCGACCGAACCAAAATATAGTCAGCGCGACATGTGAGCGTCCCATGCCCGTCAACATTCTGATGCCTGCGCTCTCTCCGACCATGGAAAAGGGCAATCTCACCCGTTGGCTGAAGAAGGAAGGCGACAAGATCCGCTCCGGCGACATTCTCGCCGAGATCGAGACGGACAAAGCGACCATGGAGGTCGAGGCGGTCGACGAAGGCGTTCTCGCCAAGATCGTCGTGCCGGACGGGACCGCTGATGTTCCCGTCAATGACATTATCGGCGTCATCGCGGGCGAGGGGGAGGACGCCGGATCGGTCGCGGCGCTTGGAGCTTCGCCGCAGCCTTCATCGCTTGCGGCGCCGATCGCCGCTTCGCGCCAAGAGGAGCATGTCGAGACAGCGTCCACTCCAACGCCGGAGGCCGCGCGCAACGGTCAATCCGGCCCGCGCATTTTCGCCTCGCCTTTGGCGCGCCGCATCGCCAAGGATTCCGGACTTGATCTCGCCGCGCTCAAAGGCTCGGGGCCGCATGGCCGCATCATCGAGCGCGACGTGAAAGCGGCTTTGGCTCAGGCCTCGGCTCCTCCGTCCGTCCGAGAGGCGCGCGCGCCATTCGCGCCTTTGATCGCGCCTTCCGCGTCAGACGAGATCATTCGCTCCTATTTCGCGCCGGGCTCATTATGAGGAAGTCCCGCATGACGCCATGCGCAAAACAATCGCGCGCCGGCTCATCGAGGCGAGCCAAACCATTCCGCATTTCTATCTGACCATCGATTGCCGCCTCGACGCGCTTCTTGGCCTGCGCGAGGAGATCAATGCCGCAGCGCCGAAAGACGCGGATGGCGCGCCCGACTATAAGATCTCGGTCAATGATTTCATCATCAAGGCGCTGGCGCTGGCGCTGATCCGCGTGCCCGACGCCAATGTGACATGGACCGAGAGCGCCATGTTGAGGCAAAGCAGCGCCGACATCGGCGTCGCGGTGGCGATCCCGGGCGGCCTGATCACGCCGATCGTCCGCGCGGCCGAAAGCAAGACTCTGTCCGCTATTTCAGCGAGATGAAGGATCTTGCCGCGCGCGCGAAAAATTCGCAAGTTGAGGCCGGAGGAATATCGAGGGCGGCTCGTCGGCGGTCTCCAATCTCGGCATGCTCGGCGTCAAGAATTTCTCCGCTATCATCAATCCGCCCCAGGCCTCGATTCTCGCCGTCGGGGCGGCGGAAAAGCGCGTGGTCGTGAGGATGGCGCGCCTGCCGTCGCGACGCTGATGAGCGTGACGCTCTCGACCGATCATCGCGCCGATCGACGGCGCCTTGGGCGCAAAGCTTCTGGCCGCGTTCAAGAGCTTGATCGAAAGCCCGATCGGGATGCTGGCGTGACGAGGGTTTCGATCCGCGTCGGCGAGGCCGGCGCGCGGCCCGATTGAGGAAGGCGAGAGGGAGACGCCATGGCTGGTCCTTACGACATCCTCATCATCGGCGGCGGACCCGGCGGCTATGTCGCGGCGATCCGCGCGGCCCAGCTCGGCTTCAAGACCGCGTTGGTCGAGCGCGAGCATCTCGGCGGCATCTGCCTGAACTGGGGCTGCATTCCGACCAAGGCGCTGCTGCGCTCGGCGGAGATTTTCCACTACGTGGACCACGCCAAGGATTATGGCCTCACCATTGACGGAAAGATCGGCTTCGATCCGGCCGCGATCGTCAAGCGCTCGCGCGCCGTGTCCGGGCAATTGAACAGCGGCGTCGGCTTCCTGCTGAAAAAGAACAAGGTCGATGTGATCTGGGGCGAGGCCACGATCACGAAACCCGGCGAAATTCTGGTCGCCGCCTCGACGAAGCCGCCGATGCAGCCGCAGGCCCCGACCCCTAAGGGAATTCTCGGCCCCGGCGTCTATGCGGCCAAGAATATCATCGTCGCGACCGGCGCGAGGCCGCGCGCGCTGCCGGGTCTCGAACCGGACGGAAAGCTCGTCTGGACCTATTTCGAAGCCATGGTTCCGGAGGAGTTTCCGAAATCGCTTCTGGTCATGGGCTCGGGCGCGATCGGAATCGAATTTGCTTCATTCTACCGCGCGATGGGCGCCGAGGTGACGGTCGTCGAGATCCTGCCGCAAATCCTCCCCGTCGAGGATGCGGAAATCGCCGCCCACGCGCGGAAGCAGTTCGAAAAGCAGGGCATTAAGATCCTTGACCTCGACCAAGGTGACAGGGATCGAGAAGAATGCAGACGGCCTCGTCGCCACGCTTGAAGGACGCTGAAGGGCGCGACGCAGACGCTCGCCGCCGAGCGCATGATTTCGGCGGTCGGCGTCCTCGGCAATATCGAAAATCTCGGGCTCGAGGCGCTCGGCGTCGAAATCGAGCGCGGGCGTCATCAAGAGTCGATGGCCTTCGGGCGCACGAATGTGCCCGGCGTTTACGCCATCGGCGATGTCGCCGGCCGCCCATGCTCGCGCATAAGGCCGAGCATGAAGGCGTGATCTGCGTCGAGGCGATCAAGGGACTTGCATCCGCATCCGCTGGACAAGACGCATGATCCCGGGCTGCACCTATTGCACGCCGCAGATCGCCTCCGTCGGCCTCACCGAGGCCAAGGCGAAGGCAGCGGGCTTTGAGCTGAAAATCGGCCGTTTCCCTTTCATCGGCAACGGCAAGGCGATCGCGCTCGGCGAGCCGGATGGGCTCGTGAAGACGATTTTCGACGCGAAGACCGGAAAGCTTCTCGGCGCGCATATGGTCGGGGCGGAGGTCACCGAGCTGATCCAGGGCTTTGTCGATCGCCATGAATTGCGAGACGACCGAAGCGGAGCTGATCAATGCGATCTTCCCGCATCCGACCATCTCGGAGACGATGCACGAAAGCGTTCTCGACGCTTATGGCCGCGTGATCCATCTGTGAAGGGCAGGGGCTAGCCGATTGGCTCCCAGCGCTCGCCAATCTTTTGATAGCGACGCTTGACCGCCGCCCAGGCCACGCGGAAGGCGATTTCCTCCCGGCGCGGGTCATGGGCGTGATCGTCGAACGCGCTGTTGAACGCGGCGCGAAAAATATCCTGCGCGTGCAGCGGCAAATGATCGCGCACGGAAGGAGGGAGATCGTCATTGCTGGCATAGGGCATCGTGATTTCCTTGCCGCGCCCCTATCTTAAAGCTCATCGCAAGGCCGCCGCACGCCGCGACCTACGGCCATGGAGGCTAGGAAGAATGGCTTCGGACTCTGATCTCCTTGGCGCGAGCGGCAGGCCCGACGCACCACCGCGCCATCCCGAAAAGGCGCATCGGCCGGATCAGCCGGCGCCGCATAAGCCCGCCTGGATCCGGGTCAAGGCGCCGGGCTCGGCGGCAATGGGCCGCGACGCGCAAGGCATCGTCAAGGATCATGGGCTCGTCACCGTTTGCGAGGAGGCCGGCTGCCCCAACATCGGCGAATGCTGGGAGAAGAAGCACGCGACCTTCATGATCATGGGCGACACCTGCACGCGCGCCTGCGCCTTCTGCAACGTTAAGACCGGCCTGCCGCGGCGCGCTCGACGCCGCGCGAGCCGGCGCGAATCGCCGATGCCACGGCCGAAGCTTGGCCTCGCCCATGTCGTCATCACCTCGGTCGACCGCGACGATCTCGCCGATGGCGGCGCAGGGCATTTCGCGCAAGTCAATCGCGCGCGATCCGCGCCGCAAGCCGCGCACGACGATCGAGGTCCTGACCCCGGATTTCCTGCGCAAGCCGGGCGCGCTCGAAGATCGTCGTCGCCGCCAAGCCGGACATATTCAACCACAATCTCGAAACCGTCCCGTCGAAATATCTCGAAGTCCGTCCCGGCGCCCGCTATTTCCATTCGATCCGGCTGCTGCAGCGGGTCAAGGAGCTTGATCCGGAGATGTTCACGAAATCCGGGATCATGGTCGGCCTTGGCGAGACGCGCAACGAGGTCCTGCAGCTCATGGACGATTTGCGCGCGGCCGACGTGGATTTCCTGACCATTGGCCAATATCTTCAGCCGACCAGGAAACATCATGCGGTCGCGCGTTTTCTGCCGCCCGAAGAATTCTGTGTCCTACGCGGGTCAGGCGCTCGCCAAGGGTTTTCTCCTGGCCTCGGCCTCCCCCTTGACCCGCTCCTCGCATCACGCGGGCGAAGATTTCGCAAGGCTTAAGGCGCGACGCGTGGCCTTGCGGCCGCGAAGCTGAGCGGCTAGAGCAATTTGCTCTTCAATCGAGCCCGCTCTTTAACTCTCGGAATTGATTACGTTCATGATTTTGGATTGTTTCGATCCAAAATCATCGTGATCCAAAGCTGGCGCGGCGCGCGAGCGAAAGCGCGCCTTTAATTCTCATGCTGTGACAGCGCGTGCCATCCTTTCAAACCACCCACCGGGTCCGCCATAGCGCGGCCAAGATGTTCGAGCTCGTGTCCGATGTGGACTCCTATCCGCAATTCGTGCCGCTCTGCCTCGCCCTGCGGGTGCGCCGCCGCAGGGAAGAACAAGGAATTCTGACGCTTATCGCCGACATGCAGGTCGGCTATAAGGCCATTCGCGAGACCTTCACCACCAGGGTCTCCTGCGATCGGTCCAAGCTCGAAATTCTCGTCCAATATATCGACGGGCCGTTCAAGCATCTCGAAAATCGCTGGATTTTCCACGAAGACGGCGACCGTGGGACATGCGTCGTCGAATTTCACATCGACTATGAGTTCAGGAGCCGCGCGCTGAGCCTGCTCATGGGCGGAATGTTCGACGCGGCCTTTCGCCGATTTGCCGAAGCCTTCGAACGCCGCGCCGACGTCGTCTATGGCGCGGCTTCGTAAGTTCAGCGCGCCGCTTCAAAGAGAAGGTTTAGCGCGACTTCGACGGCCCCGAGCCGGATTTTCGTGCGGCCAAGATCGCCGAAGCGTTTTTCGATAAGCGCCAAAGATCCGCCGCGCCCCGCGCAGCCGAAATGCACCAGGCCGACGGGCTTTTCCGCCGATCCGCCGCTGGGGCCGGCGACGCCGGTGATCGAGACGGCGGCGTCGGCGCGGGAATGGGCTAATGCGCCGACCGCCATGGCCTTCGCGACCTCGCGGCTGACCGCGCCATAGGCGTCGAGCAGGGCTGGATCGACGCCAAGGCATTCGACCTTCGCCGCATTGGAATAGGTGACGAAACCGCGCTCGAAGACCTCGGACGAACCTGGGATCTCGGTGATGAGGCCGGCGACGAGGCCGCCAGTGCAGGATTCGGCCGTCGCCAAGGTCAGTCCCGCCGCGCGATATTGCGTGATAAGGGCCGCCGCCCGGTCTCGCATTTCGGCGTCAAACATGGCGCGGCTCGGCTGGGTCAGATCAAAGCGGCAGGCGGACGGTCGCGACGGCGAGCGAGGCTATGCCTTCCTCGCGGCCGGTGAAGCCGAGCCGCTCCGAGGTCGTCGCCTTGATCGCGACGCGGTCGAGCGCAACGCACATGATCTCGGCAAGGCTCGCCCGGATGGCGTCGCGATGCGGGCCGATTTTCGGCCTTTCGCAGACGATGGTCGCGTCGACATGGGCGATCATGCCGCCCCGCGCGCGCACTTTGGCGGCGGCGGCGGAGAGGAAGATGCGCGAGGCCGCTCCGCGCCATTGCGGGTCGGAGGGCGGAAAATGGCTTCCGATATCGCCGTCCGACAGGGCGCCGAGCAAGGCGTCGGTGATCGCATGGCTTAAGACATCGGCGTCGGAATGGCCGAGAAGCCCATGATCATGCGGCACTTTTACGCCGCCAAGCCAAATATGGCCGCCAGGCCCGAAAGCGTGGACGTCATAGCCCTGGCCGAGCCTTATGTCCTGAAGCTCGCCGATCAATCTCGCCTCGGCGCGGGCCAGATCCTCGGCGCTTGTGACTTTCATATTATCGCTGTCTCCCTCGAAGACATGGACAGGATGCCCCGCCCATTCGGCGGCGGCGGCGTCGTCGGTGAGGTCTAGCGCGCCGGCCGCCGCCGCCCTGCGGTGCGCTTCGAGGATCAGATCGAAACGAAAGGCTTGCGGCGTCTGGACCGCGCGAAGCTGCGCCCGCGCCGGCGTGGCCACGACGCCGCCTTTCGGATCAACCTCCTTGATCGTGTCGGTGACGGCTATTCCCGGAATAGCGGCGCCATGGACCCTGGCTGCCGCGACCGCCCGCTGAATTAATTCCTTGCTTGCAAATAATCTTGCAGCATCATGAATTAAAACAAATTTTGGAGCGGAAAGGCCCCCCGAGCAAAGGGCCTCGAGCCCGCCGAGAACGCTGGCCTGCCGGGTCGCGCCGCCAAAGGCGGGGCCTTTCAGCCGTTGCGTCAGGCCGGCGTCGAGGCCCGCGAGGCTCTCTTCAAATAGGTCCAGATCGTCAGGATGAATGACCGGCAGAATGATCGCGTCGGGGGCGGCGCGATAGATCGCGCAAAGGCTATGCGCGAGGAGGGGCCGCCCGGCGATGCTTCTATATTGTTTCGGGCGACCAGAGCCCGCGCGCGAGCCGCGCCCGGCGGCGACCACAAGCACCGCCAAATCCGGACCTTCCGAGTCCGCGAAGCCTGAGCCTGTAGCCATGAAGCGCGCTTCGACTGCTTAAAGGAATGAGCGCTCTTCCTCTCTTGTTTGGGAGGATTTGTCAAATTTTCTTGCGCCTTGACGCTGGTTTAGGCAATTTATCCATTGCCGCATCGCACAAAATGATTATGGTCTGGGCATGAGTGCATTTGCTGAAAAATTGGGCGACCTAAATCAGGCCAATGACCTGAAAATCGGATCGATCCGGTTGAGCGGGCGGGCGTTCCTCGCGCCCATGTCGGGCGTCACCGACCTCGGCATGCGCCGGCTGGCGCTGCGCTTCGGCGCCTCGCTGGCCGTAAGCGAAATGGTCGCGGCCGATCTTTATGCGCAAGGCGACGCCGCGAACCGGCTCAAGGCCGAGGGCGCCGGACTCGATCTTCACGCCGTTCAGATCGCGGGATGCGAGCCTTACGCAATGGCGGAGGCCGCCCGCATGGCGCGGGACATGGGCGCGGCGATCATCGACATCAACATGGGCTGCCCGGCCAAGAAGGTGACGAATGGATATGCTGGATCCCATCTGATGCGCGATCTCGTCCACGCGCGCGCGCTGATTTGCGCCACGGTCGAGGCTGCGCGCGTTCCGGTCACGCTCAAGATGCGGCTTGGCTGGGACGAGGGGTCGATGAACGCCGCCGAGCTCGGCAGGATCGCCGAGGACGAGGGAATTGCGATGTTGACGGTTCACGGCCGTACGCGCCGCCAGTTCTACGCCGGCAAGGCGGACTGGGCGGCAATTCGCAAGGTCAAGCAATCCGTCTCCATTCCGGTGGTCGCGAATGGCGATTGCGCGCGCCCGGCCGACGCCGTTTCCATGTTGGCGCAATCCGGCGCCGACGCAGTCATGATCGGCCGCTCCGCGATCGGGCGGCCCTGGTTCGTCGGCGAGGTCGCTCATTTTCTGGCGCGCGGCGCAGGGCGGGGGACGCCGACGCTTTCGGCCCGCAGGGATGCGGCGCTCGAACATTACGAAACCTTGCTTGAGATTTTTGGCCCTGCGCAGGGCCTGCGCCATGCGCGCAAGCATCTCGCCGCCTATGCCGATTGGTCCGAGGCGCCGGACGCCGCCGCCCTGCGCCGCCGCCTCGTCACGAGCGAGTGTCCGACCGCAGTCAAATCCGCCCTTCGCGACTTATTCGACCGACCTCCCACAGCCGAGGCCGCATGATAATGGCGTTATATAATTCATTTGGCGAAACAGCAGCCATGGCGGCCAATTCAGCTCTCCCTCAAAGCGATGCGGCGAAGCTCTTGAACGCCCTGCCGCATCCGGTCCTCGCCATT
>CAWESJ010000081.1:0-7255 GCA_963811015.1 uncultured Alphaproteobacteria bacterium
AAAAAACAGGCGCAATACAATTGATAGACACGGCAGGTGGAATATTAACCGACGATTATCGTGTTTTAGCTGCCATAAGCAAGGCGGCCAGCCTCCAAAACTTAGGCGTAGATTGAATCTGTTGGCTGCTGCGTTTCGTCGCCCTGCGACGAGGGCTGCCTTGCCGTGGTCAATTCAAGGGCTTTGGAAGGCAGATCTATTTGTCGGGTCGCTTGATAGCCAACAATGGGTTGGAACCTCAGTAAAGATTAACCCTGCTCAGCTTGAGGGCGCTCCTGGTCTAAGAATAGGGATCGTACCAACCAGAGCCGGGCGAAGTGATAAGGTGTACTCAGATGAAGGGAGACACTTGGTAATATGCCCACTTCATCACGATCAAGATTTTATGCAGATTTTTTACGAGGGATGGCGAATAGTGCAGGCATTTCTAGCCGCAGACGCGCAAATTCCAAAAGAATCTTTCCTCCCGCGTCCAGTTGATCGCGAAGTTTGTAAGATACTCGCTGAGAGGCGGGAGTATCCGGTCGTAGATGTAATGGAAGCTCTTGTTGTTTTTGGACAACCAGAGTTGTTAGAAACCGTTGATAAACAAGTCGGGTTGCAGTCTATTCAAGGTGAGTCGGAAACATCAACGGTGATAGCACCAATTTCAAGAGAAACTTAAATAGTAGTTTCCCATGCCTCAAGCACAGCCACCATGCAAGGCCGGTTCCTGTGCTATATCATCCAAAAACGCGCGTCGCCTCGGCTTTGGCGGGCGATCGATTGGCGTCATTGCGGGATGAGGTCAAATGCCGTCGGAGGGAACGAACATGGAATATCTGCATACGATGGTCCGCGTGACGGACCTCGCGCAATCGCTCGATTTCTATGGCGCGAAGCTCGGTCTTGTCGAGATCCGGCGGGTTGAAAATGAAAGCGGCCGCTACACTCTGGTCTATCTGGCGGCGCCGGGAGACGTCGATCGCGCCATGAAGTTCAAGACCCCCGTTCTTGAGCTGACCTATAATTGGGATCAGGAGGACTATGGCGGCGGGCGGAATTTCGGTCATCTCGCCTTCGCCGTCGAGGATATTTACGCGACCTGCGAAAAGCTGCTGAAGGCCGGCGTCGCCATCAACCGCCCGCCGCGCGACGGCGCCATGGCCTTCATCCGCTCGCCGGATAATATCTCGATCGAGCTTTTGCAGAAAGGCGCGCCGAAGCCGAAGCAGGAGCCCTGGGCGTCCATGCAAAATACCGGCGTCTGGTGACGATTTTGCAACCGTCTGGAGTTTCGCGCCGCCCATGATAGGCTTTGCGTAAGGAGATTTGGCGATGCCGGCATCCGCGACCCAATCCGCCGAAGGCTTTCCCCGCCGCGCCTTCACGGCGGACGAAGTCTTGCGCATGCAGGAGATCGGCCTTCTCGACGAGGACGAGCGCTTCGAATTGATCGAGGGGGAGATCGTCCTCATGCAGGCCAAGAATTACCCGCATGAGCGGATCAAGCTGGCGTTGATCCGCGCCCTGTCGCGCGCGCTCCCGGATTCGCTGCAGCTCGGCGTCGAGACGAGCCTCTATTTGTCCAATGTCACAATTTTCGAGCCGGATCTTTCGGTCTTTCCGATGATGGACACGACCAAGGCGCGCGGCCCCGACGTGCTGCTCGCTATCGAAGTGGCCGATACGACGTTGGCGAAAGACCTGCGCTTGAAAGCCGGCATTTACGCCAAATATGGCGTGCGCGAATTATGGGTGATCGACGCTGTCAGGATCGAGACCCATGTGCATCGCGATCCGGCCGAGGGAAAATGGCGGGAGACCAGAATTCTTGACTCCAATGACGCGCTGACGCATTGGAGCGCGCCAGGCTTCGCGATGAAGCTCGGCGAAATATAGCGCACATTACGCCGGCGCGTCTTTTTGCTGATACCCCAGCCGCGCGTTCAAAAGCGCGATGAGCCGCGACGCCGCCTCGGGAATGGGCGCGCCCGGCGGAAAAATCGCGGCGGCGCCGGCTTTCTCAAGCGCTTCGAAATCCTGTGGCGGGACGACTCCGCCGACCACGATCATGATGTCCTGCCGGCCCGCGTCGGCGAGCGCCGCGCCCAATTGCGGAATAAGCGTCAAATGCCCGGCGGCGAGCGATGAGACGCCGACGATATGGACATTGGCCGCGATGGCTTGTCTCGCGGCTTCCTCCGGCGTCGCGAACAGCGGCCCGGTCTCGACCGAAAAGCCGAAATCGGCCAGCGCCGAAGCCACGACATGCTGGCCGCGATCATGCCCGTCCTGGCCGAGCTTGGCGACGAGGATGCGCGGCGGGCCGCCGTCATTCTCGGCAAAAGCCTCGACCAGCCCCTTCACGCGCGCAATCGCCGGCGCGCCGGGGCCGGCTTCGCGCGCATAAACCCCGGCGAGCGTTTTGACCTCGGCGCGATGGCGGCCGAAGACTTTTTCAAGGGCGAAGGAGATTTCGCCGACCGTCGCCTTGGCGCGCGCGGCTGCGATCGAAAGCGCCAAGAGATTGGCGCGGTTTTTGGCGCCTTCGGTCAAGGCGTCGAGGCTCTCCGCGACAAGCGTCGAGTCCCGCTCCGACTTCAACCGCGCGAGCTTTCCGATCTGCTCGGCCCGCACGGCGGCGGCGTCGATCTTGAGCAGCTCGATAGGAGCGTCATTCTGCGGCTTATATGCGTTGACGCCGATCATTGTTTGGGCGCCGCTGTCGATGCGCGCCTGCGTTTTGGCGGCGGCTTCCTCGATGCGGCGTTTGGGGACGCCTGCCGCGATCGCCTTCGCCATGCCTCCGCTTTCGTCGATCTCCGCGATATGCGCCAAGGCGCGCGCGGCGAGTTCAGCGGTCAGGCGCTCGACATAGAAAGAGCCGCCCCAGGGGTCGATGATGCGCGTCGCGCCGCTTTCTTCCGCCAAGAAAAGCTGGGTTTCGCGGGCGATCCGGGCGGAAAAATCCGACGGCAGGGCAAGCGCCTCGTCGAAGGCGTTGGTGTGCAAGGATTGCGTCTGCCCCTGCGTCGCGGCCATCGCCTCGATCTGCGTGCGGATAATGTTGTTGAACGGGTCTTGCGCCGCGAGCGACCAGCCGGATGTTTGCGCGTGGGTGCGCAACACAAGCGATTTTTCGGAGCGCGGGTTGAAGCCCTTCACGAGCTTCGCCCAGAGCAGGCGCGCGGCGCGCAGTTTCGCGACCTCCATGAAAAAATTCATCGAGGAGGCGAAGAAAAACGACAGCCGCGGCGCGAACATATCTATGTCGAGGCCGGCTCTGAGCCCGGCGCGGATATATTCGACGCCATCGGCCAGCGTGTAGGCGAGCTCGAGATCGGCGGTGGCGCCGGCCTCCTGCATATGATAGCCGGAAATCGAGATTGAATTGAACTTCGGCATATGCGCCGCGCAAAAGGCGATTATGTCGGAGGCGATGCGCAACGATGGCTCCGGCGGATAGATATAGGTGTTGCGCACCATGAATTCCTTGAGAATGTCGTTTTGGATGGTGCCGGAGAGCTCGGCCAGGGGCGCGCCTTGCTCCTCGGCCGCCGCGATATAGAGGGCGAGCGCGGGAAGCACCGCGCCGTTCATCGTCATCGACACTGATATTTTTTCGAGCGGAATGCCGGCGAAGAGCGTCCGCATGTCGATGATCGAATCGATCGCGACGCCGGCCATGCCGACATCGGCGGCGACGCGCGGATGGTCGGAATCATAGCCGCGATGGGTCGGAAGATCGAAAGCGACCGAAAGGCCCTTTTGCCCGGCCGCGAGATTGCGGCGATAAAAGGCGTTCGAGGCCTCGGCGGTCGAGAAGCCGGCATATTGGCGGATGGTCCACGGCCGCGCGACATACATGGTCGCATAGGGGCCGCGAAGAAAAGGCGGCAGGCCCGGAAGCGTATCGAGCCAGCCGATCCCTTCGAGATCTTCCGCGCGGTAAATCGGCTTGACCGGGATGCCTTCCGGCGTCGCCCAATCCCGGCCAAAGTCGTCGCCCGCTTCAGGCGGCGTCAATGTAAAGGCCAGATCCGAAAAATCGGGAATGCGGCTCAAGCCATGGTCTCCCGCCGGAACGATCCTTGGTCGAGCGGAATATAGGGCAGGGCCTTGTCGGCGGCTATTCCGGCGCCTCGGCCGAACGCCGCGCGAAGCCTATGCGGTCATGCAGTGAAGCGGGGCGGCTTCAGCTTTGCCGGGCGGCGCGCCAAGACCCGCCGCATTGCAGGGTCGGCGACGACCATGTGCCGAAGCCCGAGCGGCCTTTGACCTTGCCGGCGACATGCGCGATCTGGTTGTCGCGCCGAAACGCGACCGACACGACGCCGCGCTGGTCGATCTGACCGCTGGCTTGCATGATCGCGTCGCTGGGCGAGCTGATGTGGCCGTTGGAGACGGAAATCGTCCAATGATAGGTTCTGTCGCACGAGCCCTGCTCGGTCATGATATCGACGGCGTAGACCCCATCGTGATTTTCTATGGCGGCGGTTCTATCTCCCGCCTTGGCCGCCGTCGCGGCAGGCAAAATGCTGGCGCAAGCGAGCGCGGCGGCGACAAGACGTGAAGATATGACTGAACTCATTCCGATTTCTCCTTTCGGCCTTCCGCCGCTGAAGCATCGTGGAACGAAACGGCGAGGCTTCGCTGTTCGAGCGTGCGACCAAGCAATGGGGCTAACCTGTCAAGCCTCGCGGCAAGCAGTCACGAAGTTGTAACGTATCCTTAAGCATTTTCGAAACGCGAAGCAAATAGCGTGGCTTTATACATGCGCGCCATGATGATAGAGCCGCGCGGCGATCTCATCCGACCCGCGCGAGCGCGCGTTCAAGAATCGCCAGCGCATTGCATCCAGGATAAGCGAATTCGCCAATTCCCGCCTCGCGCATCGCGGCTTCCAAATCGCCTGGCGGCGCAGCGAAGCAAATGAATTTGGCGCCTGCTCCAGCGAGCGCCCGGGCGGTCTCCATCACGATCTCCGCCGCCGCCGCGTCGGAGGCGCAGATGCAGGCGATTCTGCACTGCGCGAGGCGAAAGGCGGCGGCTGCTTCTTGCGCCGTCGCGAAGCCGGCATTGCTTAGGACCTCCAGTCCGCCGGCGGCGAAAAGGTTTTGTGCGAAGACCGCGCGCGGCGCGAAACCTTCGATCGTTCCGAGATTGGCGAGGAACAGTCTCGGCCGCTCGCCCGTCTGGATGCGTTTTGCTTCGCTGGCGGCGCGCAGGTCTTCAAATGGCTCGGCGTCGCGATGCGACGGCAGGCGCGGCCAGTCGGCGGGCGCGAAAATCCGCTCCTTGGCGGCGGGAGCAGGGGCGAGCACGCGGACGGGCGCTTCGCCGAGGTCGGGAAAAGCGCTTGTTCCGATGATGCCCGGCGCGCGATGCGCGATCGCGTGGCGCCGCGCCCCGGCGGTCGTGGCAATCTCGTCCCGCAGCAGGCCGGAACTCGATGCATTTCACCATGCCTCCCGATTTTTCGATCCTTTGAAACAGCGCCCAGGCGCGGGCGCAGAGCGCCTCGGTCAGGGCTTCGAAACCGCCGGCGCCGGCGGCGGGATCGGCGACCCTTGCGAGATTGGCCTCATGAAGGAGCAGCAATTGCGTGTTGCGCGCGACGCGGCGGGCGAAGGCGTCGGGCAGGCCGAGCGCGAGGGTGAAAGGAAGAAGCGCGATCGCGTCGGCGCCGCCGAGGCTGGCGGAAAACGCGGCAGTCGTCGCGCGCAGGATATTTGTCCAAGGATCATGCTTCGTCATCATCCTGAAGGCGGATTCGGCATGGAGCCGGACCGCTTTCGGCGCAAGGCCGCAAAGGCTCTCGACCCGCGCCCAGAGGCGGCGAAAGGCGCGGAACTTCGCGAGGGTCAAAAATTCGTCGGCGTCGGCGGCGAGAAGAAACGCGATTTCGTCGCGGGCCTCCTCCAATGAAAGGCCGGCGGCTTCGAGACTCCGAAGATAGGCGACGCCAGTCGCAAGCGCCGCGCCAAGCTCCTGCGCGTGGCCAGCGCCGGCTTCATGGTAGGGCCGTCCGTCGGCGAGCATGAGCCGTCCGGCGAAACCCGCGTCGCGCAGGGTCTTGCTCGCCGCGCCCGCCTCGCGCCCGATTTCGGCAAGCGCGGCAGGGGCGGCGCCCGAGCGGGCCGCATGACCGATCGGATCATGGCCGAAGTCGACGTCGAGGGCGGCTGCGGTCAGGCGGCGTTTTCGCGCGAGCGCGGCGAAGAGATGCGCAATCTCCAAGGCGCGCCCGCCCGCGTCGAGACGCAGCGAAATGAGGTCGAGCTCTTGACCCGCGAGCGCGGCGTCGAGATCGGCTTCGCCTTCAATCGCAACGCCGAAGCCCCGCGCGGCCGGGGCTTGCGCAACGGTGAAGACGAGAGAGTCCGCGCCATTTTCCAAGTCCTCGCGCGCCAGCGCATTGGCGGCGGCCGCGTCGGGATGATCCATTCTTTGGGAAATGCGCCAGGCGCCCGGCTTCTGCCGCAGGGCGCGCGGCGGATCGCCGATCGCGCGCGGATAGAGCGGCTCGATCCGCAGGCCTTCGGCCGTGGTCGCGACGAGAGTTTCGAAGGGGCGCCCGCCAAGCGCGCGCGCTACGATCTCGCGCCAGCGCGAGAGGTCCGCCGGAGGAAACAAGTCCGCGATATCGGCGGGTAAGGTCATTCGCGTTTCGGTTCGGGCCTGAAGGTCGATTTACGCGCCTGGATTTTAGGCGCGGGTTTGGCGGAAATCACTCGGCGAGATCGAGAAAGCTGCGGCCCTGACGATCCTCGGTTTCGACGATCCATATATCGGGGTCGAACTTGATCTCGCGGGCGAGCCTCAGCTCGGCTTCCGCTGGATCGATCCAGGCCTCGCGATGCAGCCTTGCGAAAATGCGGTCGCGGCCTTCTTTCGCCTCCTCCGGCGGCGCGGGGCCGAACAAGGCGGCGGCGCCGTCCAGACGGTCGATCTTGACGAAGACCGCGCCGGCCTCCGCCGCGCCGCGCCGGCGCAGGACCGAAGCGGCGCCTTCATGGGCGCAGCGCCGCAGATAGGCCGCCACCCAAATGTCCGCGCGCAGCCGCATGGTTCCTCCCGCCGTGATCATGGACCGGAGCCTACAGGCCGGAGGCGATAAAGCCAGCCGGATTTCGTTTCGTCGTCGCCCCGCGCCGCCGCTCTCGCCGAAGCGCCTCCCGCCATTGAGAGAAGCGCCGCCCGCCATTGAGATTCGACCAAGCTCCGCAGTATATTGCGGGCCTGCAGCAGGGAGACGCATATGGCCGCGCTC
>CAWESJ010000082.1:0-18300 GCA_963811015.1 uncultured Alphaproteobacteria bacterium
GGAGCAAAGGATCGCGGATCAGGACCGCGCGCTCGAACAGGCGGCGCGCTTCGCAAAGCCCGGCGGGCGCATCCTTTACGCGACATGCTCGGTTTTGCGGGAGGAAAACGAAGACCGGCTTGCGGGTTTTCTCGCCGCGCATCCGGAGTTCAGGAGCCTGCCGGCGCAAGCCATGGCCGAACGCGCGGGGCTGCCGGGTCTGGCCATTTTTGCATCCCCGTTCGGCGACGGCTTGCGCCTCACGCCCCTGACGAGCGAGACCGACGGATTCTTCATCGCGACGCTGATGCGGGGCTAGAGCGCGTTCCGATTGGATGGACTCATCCAATCGATAAGAACTCGCTCCAGATCAATAAGTTGGAGCATGTTCTGATCGAAAAAGTCGGTCAACTTTTTCGGAACATGCTCTAGGCGCGAGGCCGCCGGGCGAGGAAGCGCTCGAACTATTTGATCTCTGGCAATTCCATTTCGATCCTGCAAGTCTATACGATCGCGCGAGCTCTCTAGCCTTCCTCCGCGCGCGAACTATATAGGTCTTTAACGCGAGGCCGTCGCCTGGCCTTGCTCCGCGCTTCAAAACGAGGCGGCGGTCGCTTGAAAACGCCGAAATCAGGGGGAGGCGCGATGACGTCTGATCGAAGGGATCAGATCGTCAAAGAGGAGAGATGAGCCGAATTTTTCCGATCGCCTGGCTCAAGGGGAGCCTGCGCGGCCGGAGCCGGCTTGGGCGATGGAGCGTTGATCCTCAAGCAGACGAGAATTTATATGGCTTATGCGCAAATCGGAGACATCGGCGTTGCAATGGTCCTGCATGACTTTATCCGCGATGAGGTCTTGCCGGGAACGGGCGTCGGCGCCGGCCAATTCTGGACCGGCGTCGCCGGGCTGATCGCTGATTTTGCGCCGCGCATTCGCGACCAATTGCGGTTTCGCGATGAGCTGCAGGAAAAGATCGACGACTATCACCGCGCCCATGCGCGCGAGCCGCATGATCCGGCCCGCTACGAGGCCTTTTTGCGCGAGATCGGCTATCTTGAGCCCGAGCCCGGCGATTTTTCCATCCGCACCGAGAATGTCCTGGAGATCGCCAGGGTGTCCGGGCCGCAGCTGGTCGTGCCCGCCTCCAACCCGCGCTACGCCCTCAACGCGGCCAACGCGCGCTGGGGCAGCCTCTATGACGCGCTTTATGGGACGGACGTCATTCCGGAATCGGATGGCGCGGAGCGCGGCAAAGGGTACAACAAGCTGCGCGGCGCGCGCGTCATCGCATGGGTCCGCGATTTTCTCGATGAGGTCATACCGCTCGCCGGCGGTCAGCACAGGTCGGTCGTCGACTATAGGGTTGTCGGCGGTGAGCTCGTCGCCGCGCTGGACAATGGCCTCGAGACCAGGCTGCGCCATCCCGGCCGGTTCGCCGGATACAAGAAAACATCACCGGATTCTTTCGTCGTGCTGCTGCGCCGCCACGGCCTGCATATCGAGCTCCATATTGATCACGGCAGCCTGGTCGGCGCCGAAAGCAAGGCCGGCGTCGCCGATGTCGTCCTCGAGGCGGCGCTAAGCGCGATCATCGATCTCGAGGATAGCGTCGCGGCGGTCGACGCCGCCGACAAGGTCGGCGTCTATCGCAACTGGCTCGGGCTGATGAAGGGGGACTTGACAGCGTCTCTTGAAAAGAGGGGGCTGATCGTCGAGCGCCGCCTTTCCGAGGATCGCACTTATATCGATCGCGATGGCGCGCCCATGGTCTTGCATGGGCGCAGCCTGTTGCTTGTGCGCAATGTCGGACATCACATCGACACCGACGCCGTGCTGGACGCCGAGGGGCGGCCTGCGCCGGAGACCATTATCGACGCCGCCGTCACCGCGCTCATCGCGATCCATGACCTGAAGAAGCGCGCCGACGATCGCCTGCGCAACAGCCGCGGCGGCTCAGTGTACATCGTGAAGCCGAAGCTGCACGGGCCGGCGGAGGTCGCACTCGCCAACGCGCTTTTCGGCCGCGTCGAGGATATTCTTGGGCTGCCGCGCCACACGTTGAAAATGGGGATCATGGATGAGGAGCGCCGCACAAGCCTCAATCTGAAGACCTGTATCGAAGCCGCGGCGGATCGCGTGTTTTTCATCAACACGGGCTTTCTCGACCGCACCGGCGACGAGATCCATACCTCGATTGAAGCCGGCCCGATGATCCGCAAGACCGAGATGAAATCGACCGCCTGGATCGCGGCCTATGAAGATTCGAACGTCGACGTCGGCCTCGCCTGCGGCCTCCCTGGGCGGGCGCAGATCGGCAAGGGCATGTGGGCCGCGCCCGACCTCATGGCCGACATGTTGGCGCAAAAGATCGCCCACCCCTTGGCCGGCGCCAACACCGCCTGGGTGCCGTCGCCCACGGCGGCGACGCTTCATGCGCTGCATTATCACAAGGTCGATGTGGCCAGCCGGCAGAAGGAGTTGCAAAAGCGCCCGCCGGCGCGCCGCGCCGACATGTTGACGATCCCGATCGCCAAGGCCAATTTCTCTCTCGATGAAATTCAGGAGGAGCTCGACAACAATTGCCAGGGAATTCTGGGCTATGTCGTGCGCTGGATCGACCAGGGCATTGGCTGCTCGAAAGTGCCCGACATTCATGACGTCGGCCTGATGGAGGATCGCGCCACCTTGCGCATATCGAGCCAGCATATCGCCAATTGGCTCCATCATGGGGTCGCGACGCGCGAGCAGGCGGAGGCGACCCTGCAAGCGGATGGCGGCTGTGGTCGATCGGCAGAACGCCGGCGACCCGCTCTATCGGCCAATGGCGCCAGGTTTCGACGGTCCGGCTTTCACGGCGGCGGCGGATCTGATCTTCAAGGGGCGCGCGCAGAAGAACGGCTACACCGAATGGATTCTTCACGCCAAAAGGCGCGAGGCGAAGGCGGCGCAGAATAAGGACCGATAGAGCCCAGTCGGGAAGATAAAGGCGAAGCCTTCGGAAGCGCCGATTAACGAGCGGCCAAGCGAATCGCGATCGGCGCCAGAGCCAATGATTGGGCGAAAGCCGGAGGACATCACTTCCTGCGAAGTCACCCGGCTCTCATCAATGGAAGGGCCCAAAATCTAACAGCCGCCGCATGTTCTCATCGAAGAAGTCAGTCAACTTTTTCGGAACATGCCCTAGCCTGGTTCAATGCCGATCTGGCCGTGCGGGAATTTGGCGATCTTTGCCGGATCAATATTCAAGTGCTGTGCGACAAGCGCAGGCGGCGTGTGCGTCAGCCAATTGGAAAGATCGACTTCCTGATAGACGGGCGCTTTGAAGATCGCGAGAAATTGCAGATCGGTCGAGCCCGTATTCTGAATGTAATGCGCCTGGCTTTTCGGCACATATCCGACGTCGCCCGCCCTGAAATCCGCCGTTTGCGCGCGCGGCCCGGCGTCGAACACCGTCATCCGGCCTTCGCCCTTGATCCAATATTGCCATTCATCCGCGTTGGGATGCCAGTGAATGCGGCGTAGCGCTCCGGGCTTTAGCGTCTCCAGAGCGGCGGCGATCGTCTTGGAGACTTTGAACGTGCGGCTGTCGGCGAGATGGACGACGCCGGAGCGATTTTCCTTCACCGGCTTCGACCCGCTCAAGGAAAAGGTGAACGGGTTCGGCGGCGCCCCGCCGGAGCTGACGGCGGCCTGGTCGGCGGCGAGCGGACCCGGCTCCTCGCCCTGGAAGATCCAGAGATCATGCAAGGGCGTCGATTTGAACGTCTCCGCCGGGACCTGGAAATTCCGAGCCAGAATATCGGGCGGCGTGTGGGCGATCAGGTCCGTCAGCAGCAATGTGTTGAATTCGGAAGCGTAGCCATCGTCGAATACGATGATGAATTCAACGCCCGTCGGGCCCAGGCCCTGGAGCGAATGCGGCTGCCCCGCCGGGAAAAACCAGATGTCGCCTTCCTTGACATCCTGCACATAGGCTTGACCCGATTCATCCAGGACGGTTACGCGGCACGCGCCATTGGTCACCAGCCCCCATTCGGACGCGAGATGCCAGTGCAGCTCGCGAACGCCGCCAGGACCAAGCCGCATATTGACGCCGGATATTTCTTTCGAGATGGGAAAATTTTGCGCCGTCACTTCCCGCGCCCAACCGCCGGCCTGAATTCGCCTGGGGGCGTTGTTGAACGATGACCAAAACATCGGCATCTCGCCGACATCCGTTGGCGGCGGACTTTGGAAAGAAGGGAACTGATCGGCGAGCGCTTTGTTCTGCGGCCCAGGGTCTGAAAGCGCTCCGGGAGTTGAATTGATTGCGCCCTCCGCGGGTTCGTCGGGGTTGCCAAAGGCGGCCGCATTGGCCGCCTTGGCGGCGGCGACGGCTGCGCCTCCCGCGGCTCCGAAGGCAAGCAGCAAGCGTCGAGACAAAGCATTCATCCCATTCTCCTATTTTATAAATATTTGACTAGGGCCGATACGATCGGCTTTGCGGGCGATAGATATAAAGGCCGGCGTTATAGGTAGAGAGTCTCAAGGGCCCCGCTTCTTAGCTTCGTTCGCCGGGTCCATCATCGCGATAATATCTTCCCAATTCCTGAGCGTGCGGGTCAAGCCAGCGGCCATTGTCCGAATCGCTTTGCGAATGCGCATCCAATTGTAACGGACGAAATTGCCCGCCAGCGCGGGGACGCGGCTTTCGCCTTTCTTAAATAATCCTTCGTTCCGACGCTTGAACCAACGCATTCCCCATGCGGGCTTCGGCGCTCAATCATGCTGGTCTGCTTCGGGTCGGGCTTGCCATCTGCGCCGGGGCCGACGCCGCAACCGGCTGGGTTGGTCCACGCCGATACGCTACAGGGCTTTAGCGGACAAAATTATTGTGACCTATCCGCAACAATTCTGGAATCAATATTCCGAACGGCATTTCAAGCTGGTGCTTGACCGGCGGCGATGCTAGAAATGATTTATTATGCCGGATCGGATTGTGAATGTTGAAAGATATTCGAAACGTCGCGGGCGTGTCGGTGTCCTGCGCTGTTGTTTTGGCTCTGATCGGCTGTTCGACTCTCAGCGGATCAGGCCCCAGCACGGATGATGTGATCGTTCAATCCGGGCCGCCCGGTGCCCAACGCTACGAAATCATCGATATCAATTCAGCTGCGATTGAAATATTGCGGCAGCGCGGGGCGGACAGCTTTCTTTCTCATTTCGGCGATTATCGGCCTTCGGTCGAACCTAAGATCGGGGTTGGCAACTCGGTTTCAGTAACAATCTGGGAAGCAGGCGCGGGCGGATTGTTCTCGGCGCCGCTCGTCAGCGACCGGTTCAGCACCGGGTCGAAAAGTTCGACAATTCCCGACCAGGTCGTCGGCAGCGACGGGTCGATCAGCGTTCCTTACGCCGGGCGCATCCGGGTCGCGGGCCGCACAACGCAGGAAGTGCAGCGCATCGTCGAACATGCCCTAGCAGGAAAGGCGATCGAGCCTCAAGTCCTGATCAATATGCCGCGGTCCGTCAGCAATAGCGTCACCGTCACGGGCGAAGTGGTAAATGGGGCGCGCGTCCCATTGAGCGTCCGGGGCGACCGGGTGATGGACGTGATCGCCTCGGCCGGCGGCATTCGGGCCCCGGTGAATGAGACCTATGTTCAGCTTTCGCGCGGGCGCGAAACGGTCCGCGTCGCGATGACGCGCGTGTCCGCCGATCCGAAAGAAAATATTTTCATGCGGCCGAATGACGTGTTGACGCTGATCCGCGATCCGCAAACTTTCGTCGCCTATGGCGCGACCGGCAAGAACGCCGAAATTCCCTTCGACGCCGAAGGAATAAATCTGACGCAGGCGCTCGCCAAAGCGGGCGGCCTCATGGATTTCCGTTCGGATCCGGCGGGCGTGTTCGTGTTCCGCTTCGAGCCGGAGAGCGTCGTTCGCGCCTTGGATCCAAATAGCACGATCGCCGGGCCCCATCAGCTGACCCCCGTCGTCTACAGGCTGAACTTGCGCGACGCGGCGAGCCTTTTTCTCGCGCAGAGTTTCCGTGTCCAGAACAGGGACCTGCTTTATGTTTCGACAGCGCCGATCACGGATGCGCAGAAGGTCATGGAAGTCGTCGCCCTTATAACAGGCCCTGCGGCGACGGGCCTTACCGCCTGCGCTTACATAAAATGCTAGGCGCTCGAATGGATCCGCGCCGATCCTGAGAGCAGCAGCGCTCGGAGGTGAGCCGACGCCGCCGACGTCGAGACCGCGCCATCATCAGACGCGCGTCGTCAACCGCCCAATTGAGCGGCCATTGCGAAGACCAAACATGTATTTAGAATGGTGAAAACTGCGATCGAACATCCGCGCCGGCGTGAATTCCCGGCGCTGCGGGCGGAACGAGATGCTTAAGAAATTCTTATCGTCTGACGACGCCTCCCGCGCCGGATTAGGCAATGCAATCGGCGCGGGAGATGCTGCAAGGGATGCGCGCAATTGGCCGAAAGCGCGTGAGTTTTATCGCGCGGCGCTCGACATTGATGGGTCGCTCGCGCCGATTTGGGTTCAATACGGCCATGCGCTGAAGGAAATGAAGCAACTGAGCGAAGCCGAAGCCGCCTACCGCCAGTCGCTCTCAATTGACGATCAAACGGCCGACACCTTCCTCCAGCTTGGCCACCTACACAAGATCATGGGTCGACTGCGCGAGGCCGAACAAGACTACGCCCGGGCGCTTGAGCGGGATCCCGCCCTTCGCGACGCGCGCGCCGAGCTCAGCCGGCTCGGTTGGAGCGCCGCCCGCCTGCGCAGGCTGGCCGGCGACAAGCCCTCGGCGGCCATAGCCGCCGCCGACGCCCAAAGGACCCGGATCGCGCTGGAATTGAGCGATCTCGTCGATTTCCTGCAGTCGGCCCGGTATCCGACTGGCATACAACGCGTTCAGCTGGCGCTTGCCGAAGGTTTCGCCGAAACCTTTGACGAGGACCAGGTCGAATTCGTCTATTTCGACCACGGCCGCTATGCTTGGGTCGGCGTCGAGCGGAGTCAGTTCCTCGACATTGTTGATCTTGTCCAAAATGGCGCGCGCTCCGATCAACAGAGACTCGCCATCGCGGAGCGGATCAAGAGCGAGATCCTGGTCAAAGAGGATTTCGCCTTCGCGCCGGGATGCGTGCTGGTTAATCCTGGAACATCCTGGGGTTACTTTAATCAATTCCTGGCGATCCGGAACGCCAAGCGACATAGCTCGATCAAATACGCGCCGCTTGTTCACGACTGCATTCCGCTGATTTATCAGGAATTTTGCAACCCGGCCCTGGTGCATGACTACATCAACTGGTTTTCCGGCGTGCTCGCCCATGCCGATCTGATCCTGACAAATTCTGAAAACACCAGGGCGGACGTTCAGAGATTCGCGTCGGATTTGGCGGTCCAGCCGAAGGCGATCGCCGCGGTTCAACTCAACGGTCGGTTCGGCGCGGCGTCGGGAACTGACGCGGATCTGGGCCGGGCGTCGCGCGATATTTTGGCTGAGCACAGCCTCGACCTCGAGGATTTCGTGCTTTTCGTCTCCACGATCGAACCACGCAAGAATCACGCGATGGCGCTTTCCGCGTGGTCAAAAATGCTGAAATCGCGGCCCGATCGCAAAGTGCCGCGTCTGGTGTGCGTCGGCAATAGCGGCTGGATGAACGACGATTTCCATCAGCGGCTGGCCCGCGACGTGGTCTTGCGGGCGCGCGTGGTCGTTCTCAACAATGTGCCGGAAAATGTGCTGACGCTTCTGTATCGGCGGTGCCTGTTCACCTTGTTCCCGAGCCTTTACGAGGGGTGGGGCCTGCCTATTTCGGAAGCGATCGCGCATGGCAAGGCGCCGCTCGTGTCGAATATTGCGTCCCATCCGGAAGCGGGCGGCGATCTTGCGGTTTATTTCGACGTGAATTCCGAGGCGGACTTTCTGGTGAAGCTGGAAAGGCTGATCGACGATCCCGAATATCGGCGCGGGCTCGAGCGAAAGATCGCCGCCGCCGGTCCCTTGCAGCCGTGGAGCGAGATCAGCCGGCAGATTTTTTCCATTGTCGAAACTCTCGAGGCGCCACCTCTCGAGGGCGCACCGGCGGGAACGAATGCATGTAACTCTCCGCCGCCGCTCGCCTGCGGAAATTATTATACCTTCGCCCGGAATGGGGCGGCCCGATTGACCGATATCCTGCACAGCGCGGACGTGTTTCGCGACGGGATGAACTGGCATGCGCCGGAATATTGGGGATGTTGGATTAAGGGACGCTCGGCCGATCTCGCGTTCAGCCTCGCCGGCGCGCCGGGCGACGATTTCCTGATTTATCTGCATTGGACCGGTTCGCCGAATATCGACAATGAAGCCACAATTTCGCTTCCGGCGTCAGTCTGGTCGACGCGGGTTGACATAAGGTCCGGTCAAGATCGCTGGGACTGCATTCCGGTCGCCTTCAAACCGGAATCAAAACGCGAAATGCGCATCAAAATCGCCGCGGCTCATCTGGATGATTTCAGCCGGGTGGGCGATGGGCATGACAGACGCCTGTCCTCCGTCGGCGTTAAGGGTCTCTATGTCGCGGCGGCGTCCGACGCATTGCAGCGCCTTGCGCTCTCGGATGCAATGCTCCGCGGCGACGTCGAAAATCTGGCGCGCCGATTCCCGAGGACGGCGGTGCTGTGAGGCGACAGCCTGCGTCCGGATGAAGCTAAAATATAATGCCTCAGCGCTTACCGAGAAGAAAAATCCGTCCCAAGGCGTCAGGCTCAACGCAATGAGCAAACTGATCAAGCCTACAACCACAGATGCTCATAGAGCGAAGTGTTCGCTTAAAACGAAACAACACCACGCCGTCAGCCGGGTCCCGTGTTAATCGCGATGGTTGTAGCCGCGATGCGCTTGGGACAACGCGCTGAAACAATCTTGCAAATCTTGTAAATTTGGTAAAGTAAAGCTTGTGGTCGAGGAAATTTGTCTCGACGAGTGCGCCATGCATTAGCATGCGGAGGGGGCGCGGTGACGAATTCGATCGATCTCGGTGAAAAGACAGATCCACGGGTCAATGTCCGCCCGTCAATTCGCGTTCAGACCAATATTCTCGCCCGGCGCGAGCGCGTCCTTCTCAGCTGGTTCTGCGCCCAGATGCCGCACACCGTGACGCCGGATAAATTAACGGCAATTGGCGTCGGGGGCGCTGCGATCGTCCTCATTGGCTATGTTGGAAGCCAGTTTCAACCGGCATTTTTTTGGCTCGCGAATGTCGGTTTGCTCATCAACTGGTTTGGCGATTCGCTTGATGGAAGCCTTGCCCGGTTTCGCGGCATTGAAAGGCCGCGTTACGGCTATTTTCTTGATCACTCTGCTGACGCCGTGAGCAATTTCCTGATTTTGGTCGGCCTGGGATTTTCCGCCTATATGCGCCTCGACGTCGCCCTGTTCGTCCTGACCGGTTATTTTCTGCTATCTATATATATCTTTTTGTACAATCACGTGTATGGCGTTTTGCAAATTTCCTTCGCCTCGCTCGGGCCGACCGAGCTTCGGGTCGGGCTTGGCCTGATGAATATCTGGATGTGTGGCGCCGGCGTCTCAAATATCGCGATCCTTGGCCAGAGTTTTTCGGCCTATGATCTCGTCTTCGCCTCGGTCGCCGCCATTCTCATATTCGTATCCATTCTCAATATTCTCCAAGCCGGGCGCCGGTTGCGCCGCGAGGATGTTCAAGCGATCGGCGCAAAGGCGCGGCTTGCCTCGCCGCCGCCCGAGCCATTTTTTAGTTTGGTCAAGTCCAAATAGCCTTTTCCTGAAATCAATTCACGCTCCAAAGCGGCCCGCATCGCTCTACAGGCGCGCCAAAAAGGTCTCTATCCGGGCGAAATAATCACCCCAGGTCGGCGCGTTATAGAGACCTTGTCGCGCGATCGCCGCCGCCCTGGCGGGCGAATTCGGGACGGCGAAGGCGCGGATCGCCTCGAGCCATTTTTCACCGTCGATCGGGCTGATCGCGAGGATCCGCCCCCCTGCGCTTTCTCGAAACGCCGGAATGTCGGAGGCGATGACCGGCGTCCCGGCCGCCAGCGCCTCGGCGATTGGCAGCCCATAACCTTCGGCGAAAGATGGCATCAACAGCGCGCGGGCGCCGTCGAGCAGCGCCTTGAGGCTCGGCGTGGATAGGCCCGACGCCTCGACAACATGATCGGCGATCGCGTCGCAGCGCTCCAAAAGATCGACGACATTCTCATTTTCCCATCCTCGCGCGCCGATCAGAATGAGTTTTGGCGCCGCGGCGCCTTCGCGGCGTGCGAGTTCGCGCCAGACATGCAGCAGCAAGAGATGGTTCTTGCGCGGTTCAATCGTTCCGCAGGCCACGAAATAGGGCGACCGCGTCAGGTCGGCCGACGCGGCGGCGCGTTCGAGAAAGATCGGCGCGGCCGGCGCGGCGGCGGCCAGAATCGGCATGTCAGTTCTGCCAAGATCAGCGAGATGACGCCGCAGCGCCGCTCCAACAACCTGCGTCGTGACGATGGCGGCTGCGCCGAATTCCGCGAGCGTGGCGAGGCGGCGCAAATGGCGGTTGTATTCGGCCCGGGGAAAATACTCCGGGGTTTCGAGCGGCAAAAGATCATGAATGAAAAAGACGCCTTTGACGTCAGGCCGCTGTTTCAGCCAGCGATAATAGCTCGGGACCCAAAGCGGAAACTGGCTGAAGTTGAGATAGCAGGCGCCCTCAGGCAAAACGGCCATCGGGCGCTGGCCGATCGGGAAGCCATGCCGTCGGATCCATCGCACAACCCGAGCAACTTGTCCGTTCCGCCCCCGCGCCACGCGCCACGGGCCCTGGAACTCCGGCGCTCGGCCGTCAATCCATGAAACGATGCGGCGATAGCTGTCATCCGCCTCGGGGCTTTCGTCTTCGCCCCAATGGTCGAAAATTCCATTCACGATGTCCGCGGCGGCGACGCCTGCGACGACGCCCGGTCCGCGCAGAGTCATCATCATCGCCGAGCGGTCGGGATGGTCCGTTGATGGGGGACCCAGGAAGTGACGTGCGAAGGCGGAATCTATCCGGTCGATGCCATTTGGCGTGCGGGCGAGGACGCGGGCCGCAAGTCTTGAGATATCATAGCAGACCGAGCGATCCGTCATCGGGCTCTCCGGCGAGGGGCGAGATCGGCTCAATCGCTTTGCGCCAACCGCTTTCGTCAAATTGAAAAAGCGGCCGTGCTTGGCCGTGCTTCAAGAACGATATGCCTTAATAGGAAAATACAAGGCGGCGTGCAGGTCTGCGCCATGGCCGCGATGGCGATAGCGCCATTTCACTTCCTGGCCATCTGGCCGGTTGACCGCTCTTTTTTGCTTTCGCCGACGTCAATGATGGATCTGACCTCGCCTTCGAAGGAAATTCTGCCGCCGTTCTCCATGTCCATCTGTTTTGCGGCGATGTGGCCGCCTTTCAGGACGGCGCTAACGGGCTCCCGTGAAGTGAGAAAGCCGGTCTTGAAGTCAATTTGCGCCGTCTTCATGAAAATGGAGTAGCCGCCGCTGTATTGGACCTGGATTAAGTCATCCAGGATCAAATAATCCTCCAGCCTGTCATAGGCGCCATGCTGGGCGGTGACATGAAGCGTCGAGGCGTCATTCAATCCGATCAGAGCGTCTATGCCGACAAGCTCAGCCACGGTGGGCGTCGCCTGGTCGAAGAAACCCGCGCGCGCCTTCAACTGAAAGGAGCGACCTTGCCCTTGAAAGCCGGACAGCTTTGGCGATCGGAGCGTGATGCGCCCGCCATCGATGCTGATTTGGCTTTCAGGCGCCGCGTCCGGCGGCGAACCAAACAGCTGGCATAGGGCCACTTTTCCAATAAGCGCCGTTGCGAGGACGCAAAGGCCGCCGGTCGCCCACCGCAAAAACCGCACGCTCTTCGAGCGCCGCCGCGCGGCGTCGAATCCTCCGGGCAGGGGCGAACGGGCGAGATAAAGCAATGCGCCGCATTCACTTCGCGCTCGGGCGCTCTTTTCCACGCTTGCGCGGTCCATGCGTTGTAAATCGATATCGCCAGAAACTTCCATCATTTGCAGCGGTTTTCTTGAAAGCCAAGAGCAGTCGGCCGATCCAGGCGGTTAAATCCATTTACAGATCGACAGCGACCCAAAGTCAAGGTTATGCTAGTTCGAACCAGATTTAGCCTGTTGAGCCGTAACCATCGCGAAATTCCGCCGCCCGCGCTGGGGCGGGCTTTTGACAAAGGCGCACAGCCGCGCTTAGGCTTGTTGATCTACGTATCGGTGAATAGGCGCGCCGGGTTACGTGAGCGACGCCCGTTGATCATGAGCGGGATATTTTTGCGCCGACTGAGCATTTCATTTGAGCGGGACGGCGCAGACAATTCTTATCGAAGGGCGCGATCTCACGCTGCCGGACCCAACAGGGATAGGCGCCTATGCGCGAACGCTGGGGGAAACCGCGCGCCAAGTCGGATACCGGACCGAAGCTCTAATCAGTTCGAACGCCTGGTACGATCGCAAGGACCCGCAACTCAGCGAAATCGCATTCTTCGATCCTCTTGTCGCGCAACATCCCTCGTCGCGCATTCGGCGAGAATTATGGCTTGCGCGCTATTTCGGCAGGCCGTTCGGGCTGCGCCCCTCAGCTTTTCCGAGCTTCTCTTCGGTCGTCAGCCCAGCCTCGAGCGCCCTGAAGGGCTTTGAGCGGCTTCATGGGTCGCCAAATCTCTTCGAGCTTGCGCGCCTACATTTTCGTCGCCACAACAAGTTGATGGACGTGAAAATCGACGGGCCGCCAGCGCTGTTTCATGCGACGCATCCAACGCCTGTGCGCGTGCCGGGCGCTCCGAATATCTATACGATCCACGACATCGTCCCATTGCGGCTGCCCTTCGCGACGCTGGACGACAAAAAGCACATATTGCTCCTTTTGCGCGAGCTTTGCGCCAAGGCGGATCACATCGTGACCGTGTCGGAATTTTCGAAATCCGACATCATGCGCTTCTTCAACCTTCCGGCCGACCGCATCACCAACACCTATCAATCTGTCAATTTGCCGGAGGCGTTGATCGCACGTTGCGTGGATGACGTCGCTGACGAATTGGCCAGCGCGTTCGGATTAGATTACGGCGAGTATTTTCTCTTCGTCGGCGCCATCGAGCCAAAGAAAAACGTGTCGCGCCTGATCGACGCCTTCGCCGCATCGGGCTCGCGCCGTCCGCTCATTCTTGCGGGTAAACTCGGCTGGAGCTACGAGCGCGAATTGGAGAAGATCAGCGATGAGAAATTCGTCTCCTACCAAGGAAACGGCGAGGGATTTTCCGTTCGTCGGCAAGTCAGGAGGCTTTCCTATTTGCCGCTGCCTCACCTGATTTCGTTGATTCGCGGTGCGCGGGCGCTAATTTTTCCCTCTCTTTATGAAGGCTTTGGGCTGCCGGTGCTCGAGGCGATGATGCTAGGCGCGCCGGTTGTGACGTCGAATGCAGCCTCCCTTCCAGAAATCGCGGGAGACGCCGCTCTGCTCGTCGATCCCATGGACGTGAACGCGATCGCGACCGCGATCCGCGCGCTCGACTGCGATGCGGATCTGCGGCGACATCTCTGCGAGCGCGGATCCAGGCAGGCAAGCCTTTTTTCGCCCGCCGCCTACCGAAAGCGCGTCGCGGAGCTTTACAAAAAAGTAGGTGTTGCGATCGACCCGCCGGATCCATTCCAAACAAAATGACGAGCGATGCGGCGGCCAATTATTTATGACGTCACCCACATTCTCCACCGCATAAGCGTGGAGGCGCCGACGGGGATCGATCGGATCGATCTCGACTACGGCGGCTATTTCGGGTCGAATCCGGCAAAAATAGCCGGCGGGATTTACTACGGGCTGAAACAGCCGCAATTCATGTCTTCTGAAAACGTTTGCTCGCTGATTAGCCGCATCGAACGCGAGCGGCGCGAAAACCGGCCGATCGAACAGGATGCAACATTCGCAAGCGCGCGCGGATGGTTGCTCGGGCGAAGGGTCAAGCAGGGTCTTGACGCCGCAAAAGTCCGCGATTCCGGAAATGAGCCGAAATATAAGTTTAAGCTGAAGAGTTCGCCCTACCTCAGATATATGAAATTTTGGGGCAGCTCATCTGAGCTTGGCAGACTACCGGAAAATGCGATCTACTTGAATATCGCACAGCATGCATTCGAATATTCCGCCTTTTTTGATTGGCTCTCGGGCCGCCCCGATGTGAAATGCGTCTTTTTTGTCCATGACTTACTGCCGCTCGACTATCCGGAATTCTGGCCGGCCGGTCATGAAATAATTTTTGAGAAGCGCGTTGCGACCATAGCGCGGCACGCTTCGGCCCTGCTGACCACAAGCGCGGAAGTGCGGGACCGGCTCGGCGTCGAGATGGCTCGACGCGGGCGCGCGTCGGTTCCCATTTTCGCCCGGGCGTTCCCATCGCCGTTCAGACAGCAAACATTTGAGACATGTTATGATTCAGAGTTGTTTCGCGAACCGTATTTTGTTGTCCTGGGGACAATCGAACCGCGCAAAAATCACCTGTTGCTCCTGAATATTTGGCGCGAGCTTGCCCAGAAAAGCGAATTGGCGGCCAAACTTGTGGTGGTCGGGCGCCGCGGATGGGAGAATGAACAGACCGTTGACGTTCTCGAGCGTTCCCGTCAGGTCGCCCCGCATGTTCTCGAAATCGCCAACATGACCAATGCCGGCCTCTGCCGCTTGCTGGCCAACGCCCGGGCCTTGCTTATGCCGTCATTCGCCGAGGGGTATGGCCTGCCGCTGGTCGAGGCGCTCGGGCTTAAAACGCCAGTGATCGC
Organism: uncultured Alphaproteobacteria bacterium; assembly: GCA_963811015.1. Taxonomy (GTDB): domain Bacteria; phylum Pseudomonadota; class Alphaproteobacteria; order Rhizobiales; family Beijerinckiaceae; genus Methylocapsa. The sequence goes on from CAWESJ010000082.1 coordinate 14,799, forward strand.
TTCCGATCTTCCAGTCTTCCGGGAAACAACTCAAGGCAATGCGATATTTCGCTCACCGCTGGACGGCATCGGCTGGATGGATTCCATCCAGCGCTTGGCGAGCGTCAGCGCGGATGCGGCGCTTAAATCGCGCCTGTCGGCGCCGGCCATGACGCTACCTGCTTATGACGCCTATTTCGCTGCGGTTGACGAGTTTCTCGCCAACTTGTAAACCTTAACCTTAACAGAAACAATTAGAGGGCGTTCACCAGCTTTTCCAAGCCGTGTCGGAGAGATTTCCAAATGCAAAAGTTTTACTCAGCATCTATATTGAAATTGGCGCTGGCGCTCTCGCTGTTGGTCGCGGAGTCGCAGGCTTGGTCATTCGCTACCGCTGGCGCCGCGGCTACTGGCCCCGCCCCGGGCGCCTATTCGTTCACTGGGTCGGTGGTTAAATCCGTGGCCGCCGCCGGCGCGCAATGCCCGGCTGTGGGACAAACCGTATCTGGCGATGGATATGTCAGTCATAATCGTGATGGGTTCGGGGCGCATTTTCTACAGTCGGGCGTCTTCCCCGCTTGGGGATTCTCGATTGCGGCGGCCACAACGGCTGGAACTCTCGGGGCGCCCCCTGTAGCGCACTCCTGTGCTCACTTTTGGCGTGGTCGATCAGGGTAGTTTTGGCTACTATCTTCTTCCGAACGTCGCAAGCAGACTGCCAGGCACATATGCAGAAAATGCGGCAGCAGGAACGGATCCCACAAGATTTTCGCTTTATTTCGTCGCCGTCACGGGTCCAATCGGCACGGGCGCCTCTGGCAATTGCACCGTCAGCTACGCCCTTTTCTTCACGAGCGGCGTTTCTTCGCGCATCCTGAACTTGCTGAAAGGCGTCCTTTAACCGGATAAGCGCTCGCGCTTTGCCGATGAAACGTTCGCCGAGGGCGGTTGACTATCCCTCGGCGCGAGGCGCGAGAGATTGCGTCCCGCGGGACAGACTTAACGTATGGCGGTTTTCCAGAAGATGACGAGCGGCCGCGCCGACGCGGCGCGCAACGCGCGCCGGCCACGAACCATCCTCGATGCGAAGCTTATTTCAGCAGGGAGGAGAATGTTCTTGCGCGCCTTTAGAATTGTGAATTTCGTCATATAATATTCGGCGTTGGCTGGAGCCGGTTTGAACGCGCGCCTAATCTGCTTTTACAATCACAATGCCAAAACAGGTCGATGCAAATCCATCAACTGAGAGCTTGATGTGGTCGCCTCGCTCGCCCCAAATGCGGCGCATGTATTCGCTCCAGTCGTGAATAAAGGGCGGTATGTCGATGAATTTGTCGAGAGGCTCGTGGCCGACGTCGAAGTCGAGTTCGGCCACCTTATGGCCTTGATCGCGTAGCCGCTCCGCGATCTCGATGAAATGCTTGCGTTGAAACAATACGGTCGGCCAATTGTCGACGGTCTCATTGTCGTTCAGGAAATTGAACTCCGTCGTATGCACGGCAAGACCGCCTGGGCGAAGCGCGTTCATCGCATTTTCGATGAAGTCGAGGCCGAGTTTTATCGAGCCTAAATGCTCAAGCGCGCAAATCGACCAACAAAAATCAAAGGCGCAAAGGTCATCTGGAATTTTATTCATGTCGACATGCCGCAGTGTAACATTTCGTTCGTATTGCGCGCGCGCGACAAGATGAGATTGAAAGCCGCGTTCAAGAGACGCCGCATGTTGTCCGGTGGCGGCCCAGCCGAGCGCCGCGCTCTCTTCAGGATGAAGGTCGGTCATTGTGATAGATAGGTCACGCGCGGCGAAATAGCTCGGCAGCGGCTCCTGACCACAACCGAACCCGAGGCCATGCGCGCCAACTCGCAAATGGCCATTTTCGTGGATAGCCTGCAAAACATATCCGAATTCCCATAGCTTGCGGTGAAAGAGAACCGGGGTCTTGAGTTCCGAGCACCAATAGGCGACCCAGTCGCTTGCGATGTCATGTTGCGTCGATGGCTGACACTTCAATCCGACATAGGCCGGGTTTAGATTTTCGCGAACGGGCAAGGCGTCGGCTAGCGCGCGGGCGAGTTCGTAGCCAAAAAATTTTATGTTTAGCGTAAGATTGTCGATGTCCCTTGTGCGCGACGTCAAATCGGCGGTCGGATGCGATTGGTTGGCGCCGCGCGAAGCATTTGACCGGAGCAAGCTGGCCGTTACACTTCGAAGTATTTCTTCAATCTTGCCGAACTTTCGGCGCGGCGAAATAATCTTCCTCTCTGACATTTCCACGCTTTCATTGCGAGCCCAAGACTTTGCTTATGGCCTCGATGTGCGATCCAGCGCCACAATTGGCTCAGCGGAGCTTTTCGAGCTTCGCCGCGCTCGGCGCGCGCTGAAGCAAGTTCTACGGATTATCTATGAAACGTTCCGATCGATCACCTCGGATCGCCGAACGCGCGCATTCAAGCTGCGCAACTCGTCAGGCGCTCGTCAAATCCCAACCTTTCGTAGCAGAAAGGTTCCTTCTATCGCGCCACTCAAGATTTGAAATCGGATTTCAACCGGCAACAGAGGTTCGAGAATTTCGAATCCTATCTTAAACACAAAGACGCCCTCGGCTGGGAGCTCTGCAATTACCGCGGCAAGAATGTCGCGGGAGAGTATGTCAGCGCACATGCGATTGCCGGAATGGTTCTCTCTGACTTCAATCTCCACGGTCGCCAGCCATTTTCCGCGTGTTAAATGCATATAGGGACCGCAAATTAGGAAACGAGCGGGCCCCAATAAGTGAATCGGACCATCGACAAACGCGTCGCCTCGATCCCAATTCAAAAAGATTTCCTTGGGCCAATCAATCTGGAGTAGGGGGCGCCTATCAAATACAATCGCATATTGGCAGACGACGCTCTCGATAAGATGGCGCATATCGTCCGTTTGCGCCGCTGCGAAGTCTCCGGGCCGCCGAGCCCCGGGGATAAGACGAAGGACCTCGTTTTCTATCGTCGAATCGGCGCCAGCCTGATAGTCGGGAAGCACATGCGCCATCGCCCGCTCAAAGAATTCGTCGGAAACGCCGCCTTCGAGGAAGGCTAGAATTTGTCTGACAAGGCCGCGAACGCTGTCGCCAAAATACGCATGGCGCACAACGAAAACGCTCTCCGTCGCGATAATCTCGCTTAGCGTACAATAGCTCTGTGAGGCGAACCGTAGAGATTGGTAGACGTCCATGCGGCGCGACGCCATCGCATGGCCTACGACGTCAATTGGATCGTCGGCGAATAAAAAAATTGGCGCCCGGATTTGATGAAAAGATCCGAAATCTGCAATTCAGGACACTCTGACGCGAAAATCACGCCTTTGCCGTCGCGCTTAAACCAAGCTTCGCGCAGGTCGTCAAAATATATGCTTTGAATAAAATGATAGTCGCCGTAGACAACATGCACGATCGCCCGAAGGACATGAATGCCCCAATATGTCAGAGGCGACGGCGTTCCGAAAATGCTGATCAGCATGGGCCCCAGAATTCCAGGCAATTAA
>CAWESJ010000083.1:0-4297 GCA_963811015.1 uncultured Alphaproteobacteria bacterium
ACATTCCAATGATTCAGATAGTAAGCTGCCGTGTTCGACGATTGTGATAGATCAGGTTGTTGGCGCAACGAACCGCACAATGTCCCTTTCGTTTCGCAAAAAGGCGACGATGGCGGCAAGGTCGTTCGCTGGAAGAGTCCTATCGCTTACGCGAATGCGGTAAATGCCGCCGGCGAAGGGCCCGTCATTGATTGCCGCGTTATGGGCCTCGAGAAATTGGCTAATCTGCGCTGCCGTCGAATTGGGCACAAAGGCCATCATAAGGAAGGTGCCATCTTGTTCAGCAGTTTTCTTCACAACGGAAACTGTCCAATATGTACCTTTTTGCGCAGCTCCAAAAAAAATTACTGCAGCCAAGCAAGCCTCGATTATTGCGACAACGCCGACGGTCATCACTGCCCACGCCAGCGGCCGCGGACGCCACGCGGAAAACATCCGAGGCAGACAGCTTCTCGATTTGAAATTCTTGCCGTCCGGTTCTCTCGGCGCAGGGCTGTCGAGCCGCGCAAAGACCTTTTCGAGTGCCTGTGGCGACGGGGCGCTGAGACTCTCATACAGGGCGACGGCCGCCAACCGCTCCTCCACAATCGAGTCATAGCGCCCACGAAATTCCGGCACTTCTGCGAGCGCGCGCTCGACCCGCCGGACATCTTCGGCACCCAGGTTGCCTGTAGCATACCAAGGAAGCAGACTCTCGATATGTTCTAACTCCGCCTCATCCTTGTCTATCATAGCCAGTCTCTATCCACGCAAGCATTCACAACAGCAAAGAAAGCCTGTGGCGACGGTTCGCCGAGGCTTTCATTCACGGCGAGGGCCGCCGAGCGTTCCTCCAGAATCAAGTCATAGCATCTGCGCAATTCGGGCATTTCCGTGAAAGCGCGCTCGATTCGGCGGATATCATCCTCGTCAAGACTGCCGGTGGCATACCAGGCTAGCAAACTCTCGATATGATCAAATTCCGCCCGATCCGCGTTCGTCATGGCCAGCCTCTATCCAAGCCGGCAGCCACAAGGAGCTCTGAAAGGCGTTTTCTGGCATAAAACATTCGCGTCTTGACAGTCCCTTCGGGAATGTTGAGGATTTGTCCAACCTCCTCGATGTTCTTCTCATGGTAATAAACCAAGTCTATGACTTCCCTGTGTAACGGCGGAAGCATCATTAGGCAACGGCCAATGGCCTCGCCCTTGTCCGCTTTCAACATAAGAATTTCGGGACCGTCGTTGGGGTCTTCGACGTCCGTTTCTGCGCTGTCCAGTTCTAGATGGCAGCGCTTTCTGCTTAGCGATAAGGTCTTGAACTTAGCAATAGCAAAAATCCACGTCGACACCGTGGAGCGGAATTCAAATCGTCCAGCTTGCTGCCATACTTCGCAGAAGACATCGCTCACAATGTCTTCTGCGATCGTCTCATTGTCGGTGAGACGGACAAGGAATCGGTAGACTTTCACTCCGTGGAGCCGGTAAAGAGTTCGCGAGAGCGAGGCGGTCACCTGCCGCAATTCGCCTGATGAGATCTTCGTCGGAACCCTTGTGCATCGAGTTAATTCGCTATCCGCAAATGAAACCATGAAGTTATTTAGAATCAAAGCGATCAATGCTAAACGGGTCAAATGCTGGACTACGATAAAGCCCGATCCTGGAAGAAGTGCATTGATGCGCAAGGGCTTGGCCTGGTAAAGCGCGTGAGCATGATGCGGATCATGGCGAGACGGACGAAGATGGTCGTATTGTAGCGCTTGCAGTCGTGGGTGAGTGTGCGATTGCGGCTGATCCAAGGGAAGGCTCGCTCGACGATCCACCTTTTCCGCAAGGTGACGAAGCGACGGAGGTCGGATCCCTTGGCGATCTCGAGGGGCCCCAAGTTGGTGGCGGCGCCCACCTTGACAATTTTCGGCCCCTCATAACCCTCGTCCGCGAAGATGCGTTCGACGGACCAAAAGCGTCGCCGCACGCGCTGCAACGAGCGCTGGGCGCCGCCGCGTTCCTGAATATGGGCACGCAGGATGCATACTCCGAGCAGAAGGAGAGCGCATCGACGAAGATGTAGCGCTTGAGGCCCGTAACCTTCTTGCCCCCGTCGAAGCCTTGCGGATCGACCGAAGCCCCCGCCTTTGGCACCCCTGACGCTTTGCAAGTCGACGATCGCGGCACTTGGGCTTACTGCTCGCCCGGCCGTTTTGCAGACCGCGACATAGCGTGACTCGTGGATGCGTTCGAGCTGTTCCAGTCCCAGAGAATGAAGTAGAAATGCGCGGTGCTCTTCGGCGGCAGCCCGTCCATTGCCATCCCATCGCGAGCAAATAGAAGATCGCATCGAGAACCTCGCGCACACCGACCGAGCGTCTGCGCCCAGCTGTCGTCGAGGCCGGATCAGCGGTGCAACGAACGCCCATTCGGCGTCCCCTAGGTCGTGCGGATAACGAAGGCCGCGGCGGTCCGCCGCAGGGCGTTGTTCCGGCGTCCACATACGGCTCTCCTTGCGAATCATGGCGTTTCGTAAGAGAATCACAACTGACTCATTCAACGCAAGAAGTTCCTCGGTTGGCTCTAGAGCGTTTTTCGTTCAGGTTGCATCATATCCCGCGGCGGCGAAGAAGTTTGCGCATTCTTTTGGCGTGGAGAGGTCGATGAGGCGGCCAGTGGCGTCCCAGAGGCCGGCGACGTTCCGCACGGCGGCTTTCGCCGACGTGCTTGGAGTTTAGAGAAGGCTTTCTCGATCGGGTTGAAATCCGGGCTGTAAGGCGGCAGGTAGAGCAGGCTCGCCCCGCTTCGGCTATCATGGCGGAGACGGCGTGAGCCCTATGGCTCGACAGATTGTCCGTCACGACAATGTCGCCGGGATTAAGTTCGGGCGCGAGGATCTTCTCAACATAGGTCTCGAAAGCGTTCCGGTTGGTCGGGCCATCGAGGACGAAAGGCGCCGCGATCTTATTGGACCGCGGACCTGCTACGAAGGTTGTTGTTTTCCAGTGATGAGGTTGACGCCCCCTCGACGGCATCGGTGTGCCAAAGTGGCGGGGTTTGAGAGCCTCTTGAAGGAAGGCGTCCATGATGGAATTTAGCACAATCGGATCGGATCTGGAGAAGCACTACTTTGGCGGATTAACGGATCGGTTACTTTGGTTGGCGAGGCTTTGCGCTCTGATGGGGGCGCGAGTGATGGCGGATTGGAGTGCGGTGCTGACGGATTGGTTGAAGCCGTTCGTTGAGAACCTCAGCCATAAAAAGCGGCGGCAGACGTGCCTTTATATGTGGCGGGGCTGATTGTGCCGGGGAACGCAAGACCATCGGGCCGACGACGACTTACATGGCGCCCGATCTTTACAACCGGCTGCATCATTTCATCTCGGACGGCCTGTGGGATAGTGCGCCGCTTTAGGCGGTATTGGCGAAGCAGACTGACAGGCTTGTCGGCGCGTCCGACGCTGGCTACGGCCTGTCCGCCGCCTTCCACCAGGGGCTCAGCGCGCGCGGGCTTGTTTGGGCCGTGGACGTACCCAAACATCAATAGGTCTATCATGCCGACGTTTTCTTGATCTTCGCTGTGGCGAGCCGCGGGCCGCCACGCAAGAACCAGATCCCCGATCAAATCCCAGTTAAAGATTTGCGATCTCGTGACGGTCAATGGCGTCCGGGTCACCACACAAGAGGGCACTTGGGGCCTCGTCCGCGCCTCATCCAACAAGCCCGAGCTCGTTGTTGTCGTTGAAAGCCCGGTGTCGGAGGCGAGAATGCGCGAGATATTTGCGGCGGTTGACGCCGTCTTGCGCGAAAATGCGGGGGTCGGCCGCGGATAACCAGACGATTTGACGCGAGCCGCCGCCTTTTAACCCGCCTATGTCGTCTTGCTGCGCGGCCCGAGCGGCTCAAGCGAAGGCGGCCAGGACAAAAGGACGACATCCGCAAAAAATAGCGCAGGTTCGAGTTGTTGGACCCGAACATGCGCCATAGCATCGAGCGAGAGGCGGCGCGGCGGCCTTCGCCTTTTGGCTTTTGACCGTCTTGCGGTTCGCCGTTGCGGTGTCGACGTCCTGCTGAGACCGGGCCTGTGTGGAGAGCCCCTCGTAACGCTTCAAAGCGTGATTTGCGTTTTCGAGCGTCGCCTGAGAGGACTCTACTGCCGCTCTCGCCTGAACAACCGCGCTTTCCGCCGTATCCACGCCCGCGCGGGACTGCTCCAAGTCGCCCTTGGCCGATGCCTCCGCGCTGTGTGCTCGATTGAGCGCAACCTCGTAGTCGGTCGGGTCTAATTCCACCAGGAGATCACCCTTGTGAACGTACTGGTTGTCGTCGAT
>CAWESJ010000084.1:0-7185 GCA_963811015.1 uncultured Alphaproteobacteria bacterium
CATCGTGTTCGACGAATGGGCGGCGGAACAAGACCCGACGTTTCGCCGCATTTTCTACATGGAGATTTTGCCCGAGCTAAAGCGTCAGGGTAAAACGCTGATTGTGGTCTCTCACGACGATCGCTATTTCGGGGCCGCCGATCGGGTCATCCACATTCACGAAGGACGCATTTCGGCGCAGCCTTTCAGACCGCAATCGTCCGCCAATGTCGAAACGCCGTCATGACGCGCTTGCTCCAAGCGCCCCGAGGGCTCGAGCCATAGGCTTCGGCGCCATCCGTAAACGCATCGTCGAGACAATGATTGAATCGGCGCAGGCCCTCAATGCGCCGCCTTGGAAAACATATTGAGCAGGATGACGCCGAAGACGATGAATCCCATTCCGGCCAATTCGCCGGCGCCGAGGGTCTGCTTATAGACGATCCAGCCGATCAAGGACACGAGCGCGATGCCGGCGCCGGACCAGACCGCGTAAGCCACGCCAACCGGAATATCCCGCAAGGTGAGCGAGAGAAAATAAAAGGCGACCCCATAGCCCGCGACCACAAGCAAAGAGGGGCCGAGGCGGGTGAAGCCTTCGGCCGATTTCAGCGCCGACGTCGCGACGACTTCCGACGCGATCGCGATCGCGAGATGGAGCCAGGGCATGGCGGCCGCCGCGCGGCCGGGCGCCTAAGCTTTCCCCTCCAGGCCTTCGAGCTCCGCGATCATCCCTTCGATCATCGAGAGGCCGATCTGCCAAAAGGCCGGATCGCGGGCGTCGAGGCCGAACGGCGCGAGCAGCTCGGCGTGATGCTTGGTCCCGCCCGCCGAAAGCATTGCGAGATAGCGCTCCGCGAACCCGTCCTGCGCGCGCTCATAGACGCCATAAAGCGAATTCACGAGGCAATCGCCGAAGGCGTAGGCGTAGACGTAGAAAGGCGAATGGATGAAATGCGGAATATAGGCCCAATAGGCGTCGTAATTCGCGCCAAGCTCGATCGACGGCCCGAGACTTTCCGACTGCTCCTCCATCCATAGCGCGCAGATCTGCTCCGCCGTCAGCTCGCCATTGCGGCGCTCGAGATGAAGCTTGCGCTCGAACGAATAGAAGGCGATCTGGCGCACGACCGTGTTCAGCATGTCCTCGACCTTGGCGGCGAGCATGGCGCGGCGCTCCGCAGTGTTGGAGGTGCTGGCGAGCAGGGCGCGGAAGGTCAGCATTTCACCGAAGACGGAGGCGGTCTCGGCCAGGGTCAGAGGCGTCGGCGCCATCAGCGCGCCATTGGGGCCGGCGAGCACTTGATGCACGCCATGGCCAAGCTCATGCGCGAGCGTCATCACGTCGCGCGGCTTGCCCTGGTAGTTCAACAGCACATAGGGATGCGCCGAGGGCACGGTTGGATGCGCGAAGGCCCCCGGCTGCTTGCCGGGGCGCACCGGCGCGTCGATCCAGCGCTCGTCGAAGAAGCGCTTGGCTATGCCCGCCATTTTCGGCGAGAACGCGCCATAGGCGCTAAGAACCGTATCGCGCGCCTCGCCCCAGGCATAGGTCTTGGCGGCGACATTCGGCAGCGGCGCGTTGCGGTCCCAATGTTTCAGCGCCGGCTTGCCGAACCATTTGGCCTTCAGCCTGTAATAGCGGTGCGAAAGGCGCGGATAGGCGGCGCGCACGGCGGCGACAAGCGCGTCGACGACCTCGCGCTCGACCCGGTTGGCGAGATGGCGCGCGTCGGCCACGTCCTTGAAGCCGCGCCAGCGGTCGGAAATCTCCTTGTCCTTGGCGAGCGTATTGGAGATGAGCGTGAAGACCCGCAGATTTTCCTTCAAGCCCAGGCCGAAGGCGTTGGCGGCCTTTTCCCGCACCGCCTCGCTTTGGTCGAGCATCAGGTTCAGCACCGGCTCGAGGCTCAGCGCCTCCCCATCGACGCTAAAGCGCAGCGCGGCGATCGTCTCGTCGAACAGCCGGTTCCAGGCCCCATAGGCGGTGACGGATTTCTCATGGAACAATTGCTCGATCTTGTCTTCGAGCTGATAGGGCTTGCCCTTGCGAATGTCCTCGATCCAGGGCCGGTAATGCGCGAGTGGGCCGGAGGCTGTGAGCTTGGCGAGCGCCGCGTCGTCGAGCCGGTTCAATTCGAGCTCGAAAAACAGGAGGTTGGAGGAGGCGGAAGTGACCTTCTCCTGCGCGTCGCCATAGAATTTGCCGCGCGCGGGATCGGCCGTGTCGCTTGAATAGACGAGCCCGGCGTAGGACATGATGCGGCCGAGAAGCTCCTCCAGCGCCTCGTAGCGCCGCAACGCCTCCGCGAGCCCGGCGCCAGAGCCGTCCTCGGCGAGGGCCGCAAGCCTGCCTTTATAGGCCTCGTTGAAACTCGCGCATTCGGCTTCCGCCTTGGCGAGATCGCCCGTGAAAGCCGGGGAATCCGTCGCCGGATAAAGGTCGGCGAGATTCCATTCCGGCAAGGCCCCAAGGTCGGCCGCCGGCGCGCGCCCGGCGGCGGCCTGCCCGGCGCGAGGAATGTCGAGGAAGCCTGGAGCGCGCGAGGAGAGCATGTGAAGATCCGTGTCCTGGAGGAATGTCTTTGGAGCTATTCCAGCCGATTGCCGAAGCCTTCATATCGGATCGAGGCCGGCGAGATCAACGGCTGCGCGGATGCTTCTCCGCGCCTCAATCCTCCGACAGGCGTTGATCGAGCTGGAACGCCGCGCCGCTGACCAGAACCGTCAGGCCGACCAGAATGATCCCGACGCCGAGCGCAAGGGGGAGATCGCCCCGGCTGGTCTCCAGGACGATGGTCGTCGTCATGGTCCGGGTGAAGCCTTTGATATTGCCGCCGACGATCATGATCGCGCCGACCTCCGCGATGGCGCGCCCGAACGCCGCCAGAAACACGGTGATGAGCGCGCCGCGCGCGGCTCCGAGCAAGGTCTTGATCATTCGAAGCCGGCTGGCGCCGAAAATCAGGAATGTGTCCTTGTAATTGGTCCAGTCGCTCTCGGTCGCCCGATAGGTCAGGACAATGACGATCGGCAAGGTCAAGATCACCTGCGCCAGCGCCATGGCCTGCGGCGTGAAAAGAAGGCCGAGAAAACCCAAGAGACCCGAGCGGGACAGCAGAAGATAGGCGATGAGCCCGACGACGACGGAGGGCAGGCCGAGCAGCGCATTGAGGACGACGAGCAGGGTCGGTCGGAACCGAAACGCCTGAACGACAAGAAAGCCGCCCGCCGGCGCGCCCAAAAGAAAGGCGATGGTTGCGGCCGAAAGGCTGACTTCGAGCGACAGGCGGACGGCCGCGACAAGCTCGGGGTCTCCCGCGGCGATCAGTCTCAAGGCGATGACGAAGGCTTGGCCGATATCGTCCATGGCGCCTGCATAGCCGAGCCAGGTTCAGCGGGCCATGCCGTCGGGGAGGAAAAACACCTGTTCGCCATTGATCTTGTAAGCCGCGATCGCGGCGCGCCCCGCGGCCGATGTCAGCCATTCATGCCACCGCCGCGCCGGTTCGGCCTTGACGTCTCGATGCAGCTTCGGGTTGACGAGGATCGATCCATAAGGATTGAAAAGGACCGGGTCGCCCTCGCTCAAAATTTCGAGAGTTTCGCGGTTCTTGAAATTCGCCCAAGTGGCGCGATCGGCGAGGACATAGGCGTCGAGCCCTGCGGCGAGATTGAGCGTCGGCCCCATGCCGGAGCCGGCCTCGCGCCGCCAGGGCGCCGCGCCCGGCGCGACATCGACGCCGGCGGCCCGCCAGAGCCGCAGCTCCATGCGATGGGTGCCGCTGTCGTCGCCGCGCGAGGCGAAAGGCGCTTTCGCTTGTGCGATTTTCCGCAAGGCCTCCTTGGCGTCCTTCACGCCCCTCACGCCCGCTGGATCGGCCTTGGGCCCGATGAGCACGAAGTCATTGAACATCACGTCGCGCCGGTCGATCCCATGGCCGTCGGCCACAAATTTGTCCTCGCCTTGGCGATCGTGAACCAGAAGCGCATCGGCGTCGCCCCGCGCCCCGATCGCCAGCGCCTGACCGGTGCCGACCGCGACGACATGAACGTCAATGCCGCTCGCCTGCTTGAACAAGGGAAGGAGATAGTCGAAGAGGCCGGATTGCTCGGTGGAGGTCGTCGAGGCGAGGGTGATGACTTCGTCGCCGAACGCCGGCGAAGCAAGGAGAAGCGCTAGAATGAAAAGAAAGCGTTTCAAATGAATAAACCCCGATTGTTTGCAGAGAGGCGCGCGGAATTTCGTCCCTTTGCCGCGTGCCAGCGTGGCTGCCGCGCGCATCGCTGTCAAACGGACCAATTGCCGCCAACCATTAACGCCGCATTTACTCTGATTGCTCAAGATGCAGCCATCGGGGCGAGGTTGCGCCCCCGCGAGGCCGCATGTCCCCGAGAATTTTGATCGTAGACGACGATCCCCTCCAGCGCCGGCTGCTTGAATCGCTGGTCAATCGCTTCGGCTACCCGGCCGAGCTCGCCGAGAGCGGCGAGGCGGCGCTGCTGCGCCTGCAGGCGGCGAGCGCTCCGCCGATCGGCCTTCTGATCCTCGATCTCGTCATGCCCGATCTCGACGGCATGGCCGTGCTCGGCCAAATGCGCGAGAAAAGCCTCAAGATCCCGACCATTGTGCAGACGGCGAGCGGCTCGATCGAGGCGGTCCTTTCGGCCATGCGCGCCGGGGCGCTCGATTTCGTGGTGAAGCCGGTTGGGGCCGAGCGGCTTCAGGTCTCGATCAAGAACGCGCTTCGCCTCGACGCGCTGGAGCGGGAGGCGAGGCGGCTCGAGCGGCAGGCCTCGGGCGTCATGACGTTCAAGGACCTCGCCGCCAAAAGCGAAAACATGGAGCGCGTCGCGCGGCTCGTGGAGCGGGCGGCGAAATCCACCCATCCCGTGCTTCTTGAAGGCGAGCCCGGCGTCGGAAAGGAAGCGATCGCGCGGGCCATTCAAGGCGCCTCGGACCGGCGCGGGCGGGCGTTCGTCAGGGTCAATTGCGGCGCGCTGCCGGAAAATCTGGTCGAGTTCGATCTTGTTCGGCCAAGAAAAGGACGCCGTCGCCGGCGCAGCCGAAAAGCAGGCCGGAAAGATTGTCGAGGCGCATGGCGGCACGCTGTTCCTCGAGGAGGTCGGCGCCTTGCCGCTCGACGCGCAAGGCAAGCTTCTGCGGGTCCTTCAGGAGGGCGAATTCGATCCGCTCGGCGCCAAGCGCCCGGTCAAGGTCGACGTCCGCCTGATCTCGGCGACCACGCAAAATCTGATCGAGCTCGTCAAGCAGGGCCGCCTGCGCGAGGATCTTTATTACCGCCTGAATGTTTTTCCGATCGGCGTTCCGCCGTTGCGGCAGCGGCCCGGAGACATCGCCGATCTGGCGCGTGGATTTTGCGCCCGCTTCGCCGCCGACGAGGGCCGCCCGACGCGCGGCGTCGGCGCCGAGGCGCTGGCGCTGCTTGCCGCCTATGACTGGCCGGGCAATGTCCGCCAATTGGAAAATGCGCTGTTTCGCGCGGTCGTCCTCGCCGAGGGCGATGAACTGACGGTTGCCGAATTTCCCCAGATCGCGGCGCGGGTCGAGGGCTTCGACGTGCGCATTCCGGCGGCTCCGGTCGCGATCAAGGCTCCGCGCGCGCCGGAAATCATTCGCGTCGAAATGCGGGATCCAAACGCCCTGCCGCTGCTTGACGAGACGGGTAGCGTGCGCAGGCTGGATCAGATCGAGGCGGAGACGATCCGCTTCGCCCTCCGCCATTATCGCGGCCGCATGTCGGCGATCGCGCGCAAGCTCGGGATCGGCCGCTCGACGCTCTATCGCAAGATGAAGGATTATGGCCTCGGGCCCGCGGCCGAGGACAAGGCCGACGGCGCCGCCGCCTGAAGTTCGCGCCCAAGATGCGGCGGCGCAGAAAAACGGCCGCGCGGGCGGCCGCCGATGGAACCGCGTCGATGCGAAAGCGTTGCAACTGCGTGAACTCCAGCCTGCATGCGGGCGCAGGCGCGTTGAAATTGCGACTCGGCGCGCCGCTTATTCGCCCCGAGCACGGAAACTGTCGGCGCCAGATGACGCAAGTTTTCGGGGGAGTTCGATGACAGCGACGACGAAAAGGGATTGAAGATGCGGGCGCCGGCGGAATGGGGAAGTTTTCAATATGCGCCGGCCTGCGGCCTGTTGGCCCTCGCGCTTCTCCTGAGCCTTGCGCTTCTCCCGTCCCCCGCGCGGGCTCAAGAAACCGCCGCCGCCGCGAAGGCGTCGGTTGCAGCGACGGTCGAACAATTTGATCAGGGTCGCGGCAAAGACCTTCATGCGGCGAATTCAGACGCCGGCGCGCGCGCGTTGACGCGTCTCGCCCTGGCCGGAGCTGCGGCGGGCTCGGCCCTCCGGGAGGGCGACGCCGAGGACGCGCCCGACGCCGACGCGCCAATGGATCTCGACCCGATCGTGACGCAGCCGCCGGCCGAGACCGAAAGCGACCAGGGCGCGGCCGTGGAGGCGACGGCGCCCTCGGGCGACAGCGCCCAGGAGACGGCTCAAACGGCTTCGGCGGAGCCGCCCTTGCCGCCGCGCAACGCGGCTTTGAGGGCCGCGCTCGAGGCGCGCTCCGGCCCCGAATTCCGCGGCCCGAGCGGCGCTCTCAATCGCAAGGAGCGCGAGGCGATCGCGGCCTTTTACGCGGCGCGCAATTTCGCGCCCCTCTGGTCGACCAATGGCGAACCCAACGCGGAAGTCGAATTCGGTGATCGCGCGGCTCGCGCGGGCGGCCGAAGACGGCCTCGACCTCCGCGGTTTTCCGTCCCGCCCGGCGCGCGAGGGCTCCGACGCCGATCTCGCATCGGCCGATATCGCGCTGAGCGACGCCGTGGTCGCCTATGGGCGTCAGGCCAGCGGCTCGCGGATCGACCCCCACGCGATCTCGCCCTTGATCGGCGCGAGGCCGGAGGTCGCCAACGCATCGGTCATTCTGGCGATTGTCGCGACCGCCGGAGAAGAGGCCGGGGCTGCGCTCAGGGGATTCAACCCGGCGCAAAAAGGCTATGAGGCGCTGCGCGACAAGCTTGCGGAGCTTCGTCGCAACTCCGCTCCGGCCGCTCGGGCGCCTCGGACCTCCGCCCAGTCCGCCGCCAGATTTGGCGGCCGCGATATGCGCGCGGCGGTCGGCCACGCCCATTTGAAGCTTGACGAGCAAAGGTCCAGCGCCGTCAAGGATGTCGCCT
>CAWESJ010000085.1:0-14926 GCA_963811015.1 uncultured Alphaproteobacteria bacterium
GGTCGTCCACCGCCGCGACAAGGCCATGCCGCTTGGTGACCCCTTCAAGGCGAAGGAGTGGGGTCGCCGGCTCCTTGGCGGAAGAGACTTGCGCGGAAGACGTTTGCGCGGAAGACACTTGGCTCAGCCTCACCCCGCCGGCTTGAATTCGGCGACGCCGCCATGCGCCGCCGACCAGGCGGCGGGCTCGGCGAGGAATTTCTCGACCTCGTCGAGGGTCGCGGGCGCGAAGGCGCGGCTCTCGCGCGCGACCGCCAGGACGTCCCGCCAGGTCGTCAGATAATGCAAGGTCACGCCGAGCTCGGCCATGAGCGCCTGCGTCTGCGGAAATATGCCATAGAAGAAAAACACGAAAGCATGGTCGCAGCGCTGTCCGGCCTCGCGCAGGGCGGTGCAGAAATTGACCTTGCTGCGCCCGTCGGTGGCGAGATCCTCGACCAGAAGGGCGCGCCCGCCCTCATGCAGATCGCCCTCGATCTGGGCGTTGCGGCCGAAGCCCTTGGGCTTCTTGCGGATATATTGCATCGGCAGCATCAGCCGGTCGGCGAGCCAGGCGGCATAGGGGATTCCCGCCGTTTCGCCGCCAGCGATGACATCGAGGCTTTCATAGCCGATCTCGCGCTCGATCGTCGTCGCGGCGAAATCGATGAGGCGTTTGCGCAGGCGGGGATAGGAAATGATCTTGCGCATGTCGGTATAGACCGGGCTCGCCCAGCCCGAGGTGAAGATGAAGGGCGTCTCGGCGTTGAAGAGGATGGCCTTCACCTCGATCAGCGCCTTGGCGGTCTCGCGGGCGATGATCTGCTTGTCTGACTGCGACGGGGGCATGCGGCTCACCGGCTGGAATCTGGCGCTTTGGGTTTGCGCGTAGGTTTCTCCTGGCGCAGCCGCCCTGCCGGGTCAAGCCGCCGGGGCGTTTGGCTTAGAGCCCTCGAACCGCAACAGCCTCTCGACCTTACTGCGAGGCCGCCTCCGCCGCGCCCTGCCCCACCTCCCGCTTCGATCCTCGCCCGCCTGAAGCCTCATCTCCACGCCGATAAAACTCCCGTCTTTGCTCGATGGCGCGCTGCGCATGGGCGATGGCGATGGAAAAGGCGGTCGAATTCGGCGGTCCCGCTGGCTTGGCCCTTGACGAACCAGGCGATGATTCCGTTGAGCTCCTCCTCCAGCGCCCTGAGCTCCGAAGGCTCGGCCGCAAGCGCCTTGTCGGCGAGCTCGATCAAGCGGTCGATCTTCAAGAGATCGGCTTCGGATTTTTTGCGGGCGAGGCGTCCGACGAGAAGCGCGATCGCCGAGCCCGCCATGCTCAAGGCCATGCCTCCCAGATAAAAATATTGCTGGAACTCATCGAAAAAGCTCTGCTCGCCGCTGCTGAGATAGGCCGCGACGCCCGGATGAACCGGCAGAATCGGATTTTTTTCGTCTGGGTCGGGCGCCTCGATCTGCCCCGCCAGCGGGGTCTTGGCGACGAGCTCGGCCTTGGTCTTCACGAGGGATCGCACGATCGCGCCGGCGACGGCGTCGAGCATCGTGTTGGGCGCGACGAAGCGATAGGTGACGGCGAGCGTGGTCACCGTATCGTCGGGCGTGGGCGGGCGCCCGCGAAAGGCTCCGGCCGGCACGTCGATCAATTCGAGGCCCGGATAGCGCTTGTTGATCGCCTCCGCCTCGTCGATGGAGAGAATTTTGGGCGCGCCCTTGGTCGCGAGCTTCACGGCGCCGACGACGTCCACGACCTCCCCCGGGCCGATCGGGCCGACGGCGAGGACCGCCGCGACGCGCTTGTCGCGCACCGCCGCCCCGATCTCGGCGAGCGGCAGCGCGATGCGTTTCACGCTCTTGGCCGGGATGTCGTAATAGCTCAGGATCTCGTCGAGAGTTTTTTCATTATAGGCTTGAAGCGGCCCCTGCGGGACGCCGATCGTCTTGCCGGCGAGGTCCGAGACCTTGTCGAGCGCGGATTTCGCCGGCGCGACGAGGGCGACGACGTCCCGGCGCAGAATGGCGATTGTCTCGCCATTCGCCGGGATCTCGCCGTCGCTGCGCACAATGCCGAGATCCGCGGCGCGATCCGCGACCGCCTTGGCGCTCGCCGCCAGATCGTCCACCTCGACGAGCTTTATGCGCACGCGCGGATGAGCGGCCTCGGTCACCGCCGCGAAAGCGGTGATGAAGCGATAGGCGGCGCTTCCCGGCGGCCCGATCGTGACCCGCAAATTGGCGTGGGGCGACCAGAAATAGACGCCCGCGATCAGCGCCGCCGCCGCGACCAAGACGCCCCCTGTCAGAAGAAATGCGGCCCGCAATGGAGAATTCCCAGCCGTTCGGTTCGATCTCGCGCAATCGGCCTTGGCGCTAGACCATTTCTAGGTTTGGCGCAAATGCGCGCCGCGCCGCCGATCTGTCCACAGCCCGGCGCCCGCCCGGCTTCGCCCTTGGCTTGTTCGTCAGCCATCCGTCACGGTAGAAGGTTAGCGCTTGCAGGGCGTCGATCTTTCGCATCGCGTCAATGCAAGCGCCGGAAGCACGCCGCCGGCTGACCCACAATTTGGAGGAAATGAATGCGACAGCTCTTGCTCGCCACCGCCGCCGTCACCGCGTGCCTCATCGGCGGCGCCAATGCGCAAACGCCCTTGAAGGCCTATGCGGACCCCGACGGCTATATCAATGTTCAGGCTTTGACCTGCGCCGAGCTCGCCGGCACGTTCCAGGAAGACGCCGACCTGCTGACGACATGGTACAGCGGCTGGTACAATGGCCTGGCGAAAAAGCATTTCATCAACATCGCCCGCTCCAAGGAGGCCGAGCATGAAACCATCGTCTATTGCAAGGCGCATCCCGACAAAAAGGTGATCGAAGCGATCGGGCTCGTGATCGATGAGATGAGAGCGAAGCGCGGCATCGAGCTCGCGAAATAAATCAAGAGCGCCGTGATGCAACGCCGGCGCGTCCGCCGCTCAATTTGCAATTTACCGAACTCGAAGGGACGATTGAGCGGGCGCGCCGACTGTATCCAAATTATGACTCGGTCGGAAAATCCGATCTCGGATGGCCGCGCCATTGCGCTTTTCCGTATACTTATCCGCGCGAATGAATTTACCGTGGCATGTTAACAAATCCCATCCTTCACGAGAAAAGCCCGCGAATGGGCGTGCCAGCCGATATTTCGGCGGCGGAAGAAAAATAAAAGCCATGGAAAAATGGTCCGCAAAGCGAACGGCGGCCGGCGCGCTCTGTCTCGCCGGATGCCTTTTGAGCAGTCCGCCTTCGCGGGCGACGGAATATGGCCTGAACGATTATGTGCTCGGCCTCGCCCTGCCCATGTCCGGATATACGCCGCCGCCGGGCGGTTATTTCTGGGACACGTTCTACCTCTATCACGGCAGCGGCAACCTCTATCAAAGTCCGTTCGCCCCAGCGAACACGAAGATCACCTACAGCTATCTCGCCGACATCGTCACCGTCGCATGGTACACGGACGTCAAGGTGCTGGGCGGAACCCTCGGATTCGCCGCCGTCTCTGCGATCGTCGGCTTCAAGAACACGGCGCAAACCACATTGACCACGGCGGCCGGCCCGGTAAGCGAGCCCGCAAACAGCGGCTCCATCGCGAGCTTCACCGACAGCTATTTCTGCGCCCTCCTCGGCTGGGAGGCGGGCGCGCATCATTGGAACGTGACGGTGACCGGCTTCGCCCCAACCGGAAACTACAATCCCAACCGGCTCGCGCAGACCGGCATCAATCGCCCTGGCCTCGACTTCAAGGGCGCCTATACCTACCTTAGCCCGACTGGGACCGAGGTCACCGGCGCGCTCGGGATGACGTTCAACGCCATCAACAACGCGACGAACTACCAAAGCGGCGACGAGCTTCATTTCGAATGGGCGCTCAATCAGCATCTGGCGTCCGGCCTCGCCTTCGGCGTCGACGGCTATTATTACCAACAGGTGACCGCCGATACCGGCACAGGCGACATCTACGGCCCCTTCAGGGGGCGCGTGGCCGCTGTCGGGCCAATGCTCTCGTATACGCTCGCGGCCGGGCCGCAGCAGGTCACCGTCAGCGGCCGCTGGTTTCATGAGTTCGACGTCGCCAACCGGACCCGCGGCGATTCAGTCTACGCCACGCTCGGCTTTCCGCTCTAGAAAATGACGCCGAAAAACTTGCCCGCCTTTTTTGATTCTGACATGCTCCGCACTCTTGAACATGGGCGATCAGGACGGCTGACGCCTGCGAACCGGACGCTTCTTCTTCTATGCCTCCAACCCTAGCGTCCGTTCTCCGGCGCATCGAAGCAAAGCGGGGCGCGCGCCATTGGCTGGCTTGCGTCGCCGGCGCTGGCGGCTTGGCGATCGCCCTTGTCGGCGGCGTGCGGGCGGCGGACCCGGACGCGCTATGGAAAATCGTGCATGGGCTATGCGTCGCGCATAAGGTCGAGGCCGATAATCCAGCCCCTTGCGCGGCGGTCGACCTCGCGGGCGGCGAGGAGACAGGCTCCGCTGTTCTCAAGGATCTCATCGGCAAGACGCAGTTTCTGCTCATCCCGACGCGCCGCCTCACTGGCATAGAGGACCCGCTGGTCGGGACGACGGCTTTGCCGAACTACTGGCGCGAGGCCTGGGCCGCGCGCGACCTGGTTTCGCTGCGCGCGCAAAAAACCCTGCCGCGCGAGGCGATCGGCATGGCGATCAACGCCGCCAATTCGCGCAGCCAGAACCAGCTCCACATCCATGTCGATTGCATTCGCCGCGACGTGCGGGCCGCGCTCATGTCCCGGATCGGCGAGATCACGCCGACATGGGCCGATCTGCCGATCAGCCTCGCCGGCCGCGTCTATCGGGCGCGCTGGGTCGACGGCGCCGAACCCGAGCCGGACCCCTTCATCCTGCTCGCCGATGACGCCCGCGCCTCGGGCGCGCCCATGCGCGAAGAAACGCTCGCGGTCATCGGCGCGCGGCGGCCGGATGGGCGGGTCGGATTCGTCCTTCTCGCCGAGCGCGCGCGCGCCGGCGGCAGAGCGCATGCGGAAGATTTGCTCGATCACGCCTGCGCGCTGGCGGCGGATTGAATTTTCGAACCTTATCGTGGACCCTGCGGGCGCCGCGCCCGACGCGGCCAGGAGGCGCGCGATGCCAAGCTCCCGCCCTGCTTCAGCCGACGACATCGCGTCCGCCAGCGCTATCCGCGCCCTGTTTTCCGCGGCCTTGGCCGAAGCCTACAAACGCGAAGCGCCGCAATACGCCGCCTTGAGCGCGCTGGTCGCCGAGCTCAACGCCGAGGACTCCAATCTCGAGATCGGGCTCGGGCAAACCGATGAGCCGGACGTCGAACGCCATGGCGCCATCCGCGTCGGCACGGCGGAGGAATTGTCGACCTTTCGCCGCATCTTCGCCGCGATGGGCATGACGCCGGTCGGCTATTATGATCTTTCGGCCGCGGGCGTGCCGGTTCATTCCACCGCCTTCCGCCCCATTGACGACGAAGCCCTGCGCCGCAATCCGTTTCGTCTCTTCGCCTCGTTGCTTCGCCTCGATCTGATCGACGACGCCGTGCTGCGGCGGGAGGCCGCCGCCATCCTCGCGCGGCGCGCGATTTTCACGCCCCGCTGCCTCGCGCATCTTGCCGCGTTCGAGGCGAATGGCGGGCTCGACGCGGCGCAAGCGCGCGAGTTCGTCGCCGAAGCCGTCGAAATCTTCCGCTGGCGCGACGAGGCAGTGGTTTCGGCCGAGGTCTATCGCAAGCTGCGCCAGGCGCATCCGCTCGTCGCCGACGTCGTTTGCTTCAAGGGGCCGCATATCAACCATCTGACATTGCGCGCGCGCGACATTGACGCCGTCCAGCTTGCGATGCGCGCCCGCGACATGGACCCGAAGGCGATCGTCGAGGGGCCGCCGCGGCGCAAGCGCGGCATTCTTTTGCGGCAGACGAGCTTCAAGGCGATTTCCGAGCCGATCGTCTTCAAGGCGGCCGATGGCGCGATGGAGCGTGGCGCGCATGCGGCGCGATTTGGCGAGGTCGAGCAGCGCGGCGTCGCGCTGACCGCCAAAGGCCGGGCGCTCTATGACCGGCTTCTCGCCGAGGCCAACGCCGCCGCGCCGCCGGCGAGCGACGGCTCCAACGCGGCCGACTATATGGCGGAGCTCAGCCGGCGCTTCGCGGCCTTTCCCGACGAGGACTCGGCCATGCGCGCCGAAGGGCTCGCCTTCTACCGCTATTCGCCGACAGCCGAGGGCTTGGCCCAAGCGGGCGCGCCCTCGCTTCCGCGCGCGATCGAGGCCTTGCTGCAGGAAGGCTTTCTGCGGATCGACCCGATCGTCTACGAGGATTTCCTGCCGGTGAGCGCGGCGGGAATCTTCCGCTCGAACCTTGGCGACGACGGGCCGCGGAGCTTTGCGGCGGGCGGAAGCCGCAAGGCCTTCGAGGAGGCCCTTGGATGCGAGGTTCTCGACGAGCTCGCGCTTTACGCCGAGGCCGAGGCGAACTCGCGGGCCGCGAGCCTGAAGGCCTTGGGGCTTTCCGCCGCAGACTTTTAAACGCGTCTCAGCCGAGGCGGCGGATCTCCGCCAAGGGCGCGCGGACCGCGAGCATCAAGGCCTTGGCGTGCAAAGGCCCCATCACGCGCGAAAAACTCTTGAAATAGGCGACGAGCGCGCTGGCGAGGCGAGACCGCCGCGCCCATGGCGGGCCGGCGCGATCCGGATTTTTGCAGTCGAGCCGCCAGAGAAGCCTGGCATAGTCGAACTTGGTCCAGCCGAGGCCGACGAAACGATCGGCGCGCTCGGTCAGATGATCGATCAGCAAGGCTTTCGCCAGCGCATTGCTGTCGCCGGCGCCGCCCGGCTCGTAGCAAAGGACATGGTTCAATTGCGGCCGGCGCGAATAGGCGTTGCCGCCATGGAGGCGATAGACCGCGACCGGCTGATCAATCAGGACGCTGCCGCTGACCGCGTTGATCCCGAGGCAGAAATAAATGTCGGTTCCGGTCCTGAGGCCGCGCAAGGACGGATTGTCGGTGAAAAGGGCGAGCGCGTCGCGGCGAAAGCAATTGGCCGAGGTCGGCGCCCAGACCCATTGATCAGCGGCCATCGGGACGAAACGAAGAGAATCGAGAATGGAGCGGTCGAAGCTCTCGCCGGGCCAGGGCGCGCCCAAGACATGACGATAAGGCCGCGCCTTGTCTTGCTTGACGAAGCGGCGCTCCAGAATGGTCCGGTTGAACCCGTGCTCGGTGCCGAGAACCACTTGATCGTCGACGGTCTGGATCATGTCGCCGGAGGTGAAGCCGACATGGACGCGAAGCGAGAGATGGACGAAGACATGAGTCTCGACGCAATGGGGAAGCAGCAGATCGTCGGCGTCGACAAAAATGACGTAATGGCCGCGCGACGCGGCGAACCCGTCAAGCGCCGCCGGCGTCTGCCCGTCATTCGCCGCGCGCCGAATGATTTTCACCTCGGGCCGAGACTGCGCGATCTGGCGCAAGACCTCGCCGCTGTCGTCGGTCGAGGCGTTGTCCACGATGACGCATTCTATGTTCGGATAGGTCTGCGCGAAGATCGCGCCCGCCGCGGCGGCGAGAAAGCGGCCGTAATTGAAATTGATGACGATGACGCTGACCAGAGGCAGGCGAAGCGACGCCTCGCCCGCGTCCAACCCCGATAGTGAAACATTGGTCGCGGAGCGCGCGTCCATGGCCTGGTCCTGTCTCCAATTGGACGCATGTTCGCGCCGCGTCGCCCGCTGTTAGATCACGATGATTTTGGATTGAATCAATCCAAAATCATGGACGTGATCGATTTCAAGAGATTAGAGCGGGATGAGGGCGGAAAACTTAGCTGCTTTTCCGCATCCCGCTCTAGGATAGAAATCAGCCGCTGACAATATTGGCGCGCGCCCCGGAAGGCTTGCCCGGAACGCCGATCGCCGAAGCCGTCCAGCCCGCCGCCAGCTTGATCTTGCATGGTTAGCGCGCATGGCCGCGGCTGGATGGTCGTCGAATTCTGGAAAAGAAGATCATGTCTGATTGGCGCGCCGGCTATGTCACCGAGATCGGCTACGCGCATGGCTATTACCGCGAGCTCGCGCCGCAAAATCTGGCTCTGGCCGCTTTGGCCAAGGGCGTTCCGGCGCAAGGCCTCGACGGCGCGCCGCTGCGCGTGCTGGAGCTTGGCTGCGGCCAAGGCTATTCGGCCAATCTCCTGGCCGCGGCCAATCCGCATGTCGATTACACAGCGATTGATTTCAATCCCGGCCATGTCGCCGGCGCGCGGGCGCTCGCCGCCGCGGCGCGAACGCCGAATGTCCATTTCAGCGAAGCCTCCTTCGAGGAATTCGCCAATGACCGCGGCCAAGGCGAGTTCGACCTCGTCACGCTGCATGGCGTCTGGAGCTGGGTGTCGCCCGACAATCGCGCCCATATCATTCGGATCGCGACGGAAAAGCTTCGCCCCGGCGGAGTTTTCTACCTTTCCTACAATTGCCATCCGGGCTGGGCGGCCTCGGTTCCGATCCATCGCCTCTTCGCCGATGTCGCCGCCGGCGCTCCGCAGGAGCCGATCGACTTTCGCATCGACCAATCTTTCAAGGTCTTCAAGCTTCTCAACGCGATCGGCGCGCGCTGCCTCGAGGCGAACCCGGGGGTCGTCGAACGTTTCCTGCAGATGGAGGAGCTGCCGCGAAATTATCTCGCGCATGAATTCCTGAACGCCAACTGGACGATATTTCACTCGGCCGACGTCAGCCGCGACCTCGCCCGCGCCAAGCTCGAATTCGTCGCCTCGGCGCATATCGCGGATCATCTCGATCCGCTGAACCTCACCGACCGGCAGCAGCATCTCCTGAACCAGGTGCGCGATCCGGCGCGCAAGGAATCTCTGCGCGACCTCATCGTCAATCAGAGCTTCAGGCGCGACATCTACGTCAAGGGCCAATCGCGCTCCGCCATGAGCCCGGCCGAGCGCTGGCGCGATCTGCGCTTCGCGCTCTCGGCGCGCGCGAAGGACGTACCGCTGAAACTCAAAGGCACGCTGGCGGAGGCCACGCTGACGCCCGAAACCTATGGGGTTTTGCTGGAGCGGCTCGACGCGGGTCCGGC
The DNA here is from genome assembly GCA_963811015.1 of uncultured Alphaproteobacteria bacterium. Classification (GTDB taxonomy): domain Bacteria; phylum Pseudomonadota; class Alphaproteobacteria; order Rhizobiales; family Beijerinckiaceae; genus Methylocapsa. The sequence goes on from CAWESJ010000085.1 coordinate 9,096, forward strand.
GACCGTTCGCGAACTCCTCGAAGAGCCGAAAATCGCCGCGCTTGGCCTCGCCAATCTGCGCCAGCACCTGCTGGCTCTCGTCGCGCAGAGAACATGCCAGATCGCGCTTCCGGAGGCCGGCGAGGACGCGCGCAAATCGCGCACGGACGCCTTCAATTCCGCGGTTACCGCCTATGCGCGGGAAGGATCCGATTACGGCTGCCTCGCCTCCCCGGTGACGGGCGCAGGCGTCGCGGTTGACCGAACCGGACAGCTCGCCCTGCTCGCGCGGCGGGAAGGCGCGCAAGACCCGCTCGCCTTCATTTGGAGCTTCCTCAAGGACGAAAAGATTTCGACGCCGGATGGCCCCGAACGGCGGCTCGCGGCGCTGAAAGACCAGCTCGCCGCCTTCGCCGAGAAAACTTTGCCGGTCCTGGAGCGGCTGCGGATTTGCTGAGTTTTTCCTTTCAATAGCCCTGCGCCGGATCGACGAGATCTTCGAGCGGCTCGCCCCGCGCATAGCGGTCGAGATTGGCGAGCGCTTTTTCGGCGGCGCGATCGGCCGATCCGGCGTCGCCCCAGGAAATATGCGGCGTGAGCCAGATTTTTGGATGGGCGTAAAAGGGATGGCCTTCCGGCGGCGGCTCGGGATCGGTCACGTCGAGGGTCGCGCCGGCGATGCGTCCTTCGTCGAGGGCGCCCAAAAGCGCATCCTGGTCGATGAGGGCGCCGCGCGCGACATTGACGATATGCAAATTCGGCTTGGCCTGCGCCAAGGCGCGCGCGTCGAGGATATGACGCGTTTGCGCGGTCAGAGGCAAGGTCAGCGCGAGATGATCGGCCTGCGCCATCAGCGCTTCGAAATCGGGCGCCCGCTCGACATTGGCGTCGAGCGGTCCCGCGCCGCGCCGCAGCGCCAGAATGCGCATGCCGAAGGGCTGCGCCCGCGCCGCCACCGCCCGGCCGACCGCGCCAAATCCGGCGATCCCCAGCGTGCGCCCGGCGAGCGAGCCAAGAGGACGCTTTTTCCATTGCTCGGGGGCGACAACCCGGATCGCCGCGAAATCCTTTTCGAAATTGAGGATCGCCGCCAAGACGAATTCCGCAATCGGGATCGCGGCGACTCCCCGCGCGCAAGCCACGGCAGGCCCTTCGAACAACCAGGTCGGAAACGCGTCGACGCCGGTCGACAGCGCCTGGACGAAACGAAGCTTATGCGGCCAGCCGGGCGGCGCGCGATCCGGCGCCCTCGCCGCGAGCCAGGGATAGGGCTGGGTCACGAGAATCTCCGCCTCGGGCGGAATTTCCCAGGGCGGCGCGCCTTTCGGATGGGCGAGGACGCGCGGCGAGGACCAATGCGCCGCGAGCCGTCGGCCAAGCTCCGCACCGCCCTGATTGACCACCACCGGCGAATGAACGGGTTCGGCGCCGGCCGGGCGCGGATGCGGCTCAGTCATGAATGCTCCACGGACGAGGATCGAAGCCGCGCCCGGCGCCGGCGCGGCTTATTGTTGGATCTGACTCTATAGTCAGGAGAGGAGAAGCGGCAATCGGCTTTGCGCCGGCGCCCCACGCCAAATCTTTGGCGGCCGCCAGGGCGACGGCCGGGGCGAAAACCTCAGCCCGCAATCGGGAAGGCGGTCTCGGATTTAATGTTCTCGAGCGCGAAACGCGAGGTCACATTCTTGAGCGGAATGATCTCGATCAGCCGCTTGTAGAACTTGTCGAAGGAAGGGGCGTCCGGCGTGACGACGCGCAAGACATAATCTACGTCGCCGGCCATGCGGTAAAGATCCATGACCTCCTCCATCGCGGCGAGATCGGAGGCGAAGCGCGCCAAGGACTTGCCCGAATGATCGCCGACCTGGATCGAGACGAAGACGGTTATCCCCAGGCCGAGCTTCAATGGATCGAGCAGCGCGATGCGCCGTTTGATGACGCCGGACGCCTCCAGCCGCTGAAGCCGCTTCCAGCAAGGCGTTTGCGAAAGCCCAACCTAAGTCCCAATTTCGCAGATCGACAGCGAAGCGTCTTTTTGCACAATACGCAGGATCCGCTTGTCGATTGCGTCCAAGCCCTTCGTCTCCCTCATCGTCGCGCAGTCCGGGTCGGTTTTAACGTAAAGCGTATAATATCTATAGACATTAATGGTTAACAGATTGCAAGCGTCCATTTCAAGCGCGCTGGACGTCGATCGAGCCAATTGACTCGCCATACCCGACAGTCCATTAATTAAATAGAATAAATTTTATTCTGGTTTTTCGCCCGGTCGCAGAGCTTGAGCGAAACGCCGCCGAACACCCCCGCCGCGCCGCATCAAAAGGGCGCGGGCCGCGCGGACCGGGATATCTGGAAGGTCAATGGGCATGAACGATATTGCCGCCAAGGCCGCGAACGTCTTGTGGTTCCTCCCAACCCATGGCGACGGGCGCTATCTCGGGACTTCGCATGGCGCCCGCGACGTTTCGCTGCGCTATCTCGCCCAGATCGCTCAGGCGGCGGATGATCTTGGCTATTATGGCGTGCTTTTGCCGACCGGGCGCTCATGCGAGGATTCCTGGATCATCGCCTCGGCCCTCGCGCCTTTGACCAAGCGCTTGCGCTTTCTCGTCGCGGTCAGGCCGGGCCTGCAATCGCCGGGCGTCGCCGCGCGCATGACCGCGACGCTCGATCGGATTTCGGACGGACGGCTTCTCATCAATATAGTCACAGGCGGCGATCCGGTCGAAAACAAGGGCGACGGGATTTTCCTCGACCATGACGAACGCTACGCCGTCACCGAGGAGTTTTTGACGATTTACGTCCGCCTTCTCGCCGGCGAGGACGTCACATTCGAAGGCAGGCATTTGCATGTCGAAGGCGGCCGGCTGATCTTTCCGCCGGTCCAGCAGCCCGCCCCGCCGCTTTTCTTCGGCGGCTCATCGCCGGCCGGCCAGGCGGTCGCCGCCAGCCATGTGCAAAAATATCTGACCTGGGGCGAGCCGCCGGCGCAGGTCGCCGAAAAGGTCGCAGCGATGCGGGCGCTTGCCTCAAAGGCGGGGCGGAGCCTCAGCTTCGGCATTCGCCTCCATGTCATCGTGAGAGAGAGCGCGGCGGAGGCCTGGGCCGCCGCCGACCGGCTCATCGCGCATGTCCAAGAGGCGACCATAGCCGAAGCGCAAAAAGCCTTCGCGCGAATGGATTCGGAGGGCCAAAGGCGCATGTCGGAGCTGCATCAAGGCAAGCGCGACAAGCTCGAGATCAGCCCCAACCTCTGGGCCGGGGTTGGACTCGTGCGCGGCGGCGCCGGCACCGCTCTGGTCGGCGATCCGGAAACCGTCGCCGCCCGCATGCGCGAATATATGGCAGCGGGAATCGACACCTTTATCCTCTCCGGCTATCCGCATCTTGAGGAAGCCTATCGCTTCGCCGAACTCGTGCTGCCGCGCCTGCCGCTCGCCGAAACGACACACGCGCCGGCTTCGGGGCGCGCGCATCGCGGGCCGTTCGGCGAAGTTGTCGGCAACACATTCGCGCCCGAGGACCGCCGCGCTTCGGCGTCTTAGCTTCGGCGTCTTAAGAGACAGCTTGAAAATGCTTGATTCTTTGAGGAGCCCTCATGGTGAGGAGGCCCGCCGGGCCGTCTCGAACCGCGAGGGCGTCGGCGGAGCGCCCTCGCCTCGTCCTTCGAGACGCCATTTCGGACGAAATGGCTCCTCAGGATGAGGTGAGGGGAGTTTTCAATCAACCTCTCAGCGAAATTTCTTCTTCCCGGCCTTGGCGGAATGCGGCGCCTTGCCGGGCCAAGCCACGATATAGTCTGGATAATCTTCGAGCGCGATTTGCGTCTCCAGCGCCGCCACCCGGCCCCGCGCGGAAACCCCGGCCTCATGCACGCTCATCGGCGAGCCCGACACCAGCGGATGCCACCAGGCGAGATCGCGGCCCTCGGCGATCAGCCGATAGGCGCAGCTCGGCGGCAGCCAGGAGAGGCTTCGCACCGTCTCCGGGGTCAGTCTGATGCAGTCGTGCACCTTGCGGCGGCGGCGGGCGTAGTCGCCGCAGCGGCAGCTCTGCGACGTCGAGAAGCTTGCAGCCGATGTCGGTGAAATGAATTTCGCCGGTGTCTTCATCCTCGAGCTTGACGAGGCAGCAGCGGCCGCAGCCGTCGCAGAGGCTTTCCCATTCGGCCGGCGTCAGCGCCTCGAGCGTCTTCTCCTTCCAGAACGGCTTTTCGCCGGCCGCCGGCGAAGCTTCGGCGGGCCTATTTTCCACGGCGGCGGAAGATCGTGGCTTGGGCCGAGGCATGGGAAGGGCGCGACCTGGATTGGAGAGGGAGCGCAGGGAGTTGCGCTTCGCTTTGGCAATCGTCAAGAGGCTTGCTAAACTGGACGCGATGAGGACAAGACGGAAACCAGCCGTCCGCCGCCATCCCGCGCCAGTTTGCGAGTTCGAGCGCCGCCGTTTCCGTGCGAAACGATCGGGCCCGCCGTCAGGAGAGCCTCAACCTTGTTTGATGGACCGCGATTTTCGCGTCTTCGCCGCAAAATTGCGCGGAGCCTTCTCGCCTTCGACGCCTATGTCGATTCCACGCTCTACGAGAGCGGGGAGCGGGCCAAGGAGAATTACGCGGCGTTTTCGGCCTTCATGGACCGGTTCCATATCGCCGGATGGCGGCGCGTCCTCAATGAGCTCGCCTGCGAGACGCTGACGCTCGGGGTCGGGGCCGGCATCCTCGCGCTCGCCCTCGCGGTCCCGGCGTTTCAGGAAACCTCCGACGATTGGCTGAAGCAGCAGGACCTCGCCGTCACCTTTCTCGACCGCTATGGCGAAGAGGTCGGGCGGCGCGGCATCAAGCATGACGACTCGGTCTCCTTCGATCAATTGCCGCCCTATTTGATCCAGGCGGTCATCGCCACCGAGGATCGGCGCTTCTTCGAGCATTTCGGCATCGACGTGATCGGCACGCTGCGCGCGCTGACCGTCAACGCGCGCGGCGAATACGGTGGTGCAGGGCGGCTCCTCGATCACCCAGCAATTGGCGAAGAACCTGTTTCTGTCCAACAAGCGGACGCTGGAGCGCAAGATCAAGGAGGCCTATCTCGCGATCTGGCTCGAGTTCCGCCTGCCCAAGCGCGAGATTCTGCGGCTCTATCTCGATCGCGCCTATCTCGGCGGCGGGGCCTTCGGCGTGCAGGCCGCGGCGGAATTCTATTTCGGCAAATCGGTGCGCGATCTGACCCTCGCCGAAGCCGCGATGATGGCCGGCCTGTTCAAGGCGCCGACCAAATATGCGCCGCATGTCAATCTGCCGGCGGCCCGCGCCCGCGCCGCCGACGTTTTGAACAATATGGTCGAAGCCGGATTCCTGACCGAGGGGCAGATTTACGCCGCGCTGCGCAACCCGGCGACGGCGGTCGACCGCAATCGCGACGCGAGCCCGGACTGGTATCTCGATTACGCCTATGACGAGGTCAAGAAGCTCTCCGACGCCAAGAAGCTCGGCGACGACCGCGTCCTCACCGTGCGCACCGGCCTCGACCTCAATTTGCAAAGACACGCCGACGCCACGATCGAGGATCAATTGCGCCAATATGGCACGAGCTATCACGCGAGCCAAAGCGCGATGGTGATTTTCGAGCCGCTCGGCGCGCTTCGGGCGATGGTCGGCGGCCGCGATTATGGCGCGAGCCAGTTCAACCGCGCGACCGACGCGCTTCGCCAGCCTGGCTCCTCGTTCAAGCCTTTCGTTTATCTGACCGCGCTGATGACCGGCAAATTCAAGCCGACGACGATCGTCGTCGATGCGCCGATCTGCATCGGCAATTGGTGCCCGCATAATTACGGCGGGGGCTACGCCGGCGCGCTGCCGC
>CAWESJ010000086.1:0-6489 GCA_963811015.1 uncultured Alphaproteobacteria bacterium
TGCGGAAAGGTGAAGGTGACGATCTGACCGGCGTAGGATGGATCGGTGAGGATCTCCTGATAGCCGGTCATGGCCGTGTTGAAGCAGACTTCGCCGACGGCCTCGCCGACGGCGCCCTGCCCGAAGCCTTCCAGAACGAGGCCATTGGCCAAGACGAGAAGGGCGGTGGGGCGCGGCTTTCGCCAGAAGGCCTCGGCGTGATCTTGATCCTGCGTCATGCTCGCTCTACACCATGCGCTCGGCCATGGTCCGGCGCGAAGGGGCGCGGAGCAACGGCTGGCCAGGTGATTTCGGGTGTGATTTCGGGGTCTCGACGCGCGGAACCTATGCGCAACGCCCCCGGACGTCAATTCGCGCGCTGCAATTGCGGCCGCATTTGGCGCGCGAAGCGGCTTTCCCCTTCCCACACCGAGCCGCAGGCGTAAAAGGTTGGATTTGAACCGGTCAGGCGTCGTCAGATTTCGGCATTCATCTCACGGCCGGCATGATAGGCGAGGCGGAATCGATCCTGTCAAGGACGCGAGCTTTGCTCGCGCCGGCGAAGCCGGTGCTCCGCATCCTTGACAGGATCGATCCGCTCGCCAAACTCGCCGCCAAGAGATGAATGGCGATTTGCGATTTCAAAAATCTCAAGGCCATTGATTTACAATTCAGGAGATCCCATGCGCGACCAATTCACGAGCGAACTCAAGACGGCGATGAAGGCCGGCGAAAAACGCCGCGTCGAGACGATCCGCATGATCACAGCCGCGCTGAAGGATAGAGACATCGAGGCGCGCGGCCAGGGCAAGACCGTCTCCGACGAGGAGATTCTCGCGCTGCTGCAGAAAATGGTGAAAAGCCGGAAAGAGTCGAAGGAGATTTACGAGAAAGCCGGCCGCGCCGATCTCGCCACGCAAGAGGGCGAGGAAATCGCGATCATCGAAGGCTTCCTGCCGCAGCCCTTGGCGGAAGCCGAGGTGGAGGCTGCGATCGCCGCAGCCATTGCGGAGACCGGCGCCGCTTCGATCAAGGATATGGGGAAGGTCGTCGCTGCGCTCAAAAGCAAATATGCCGGCCAAGTGGATTTCGCCAAGGCGAGCGCCCTCGTCAAGGCGAAGCTCGGCGCGTGAAGGCCGCGCTCACGGCGCTTCCTTCAGGAAAATCTCAAGCTCGTCGGCGGCCATATGGACGACATTGGCCTCCGCCGGAAAGCTTTTGCCGCGCACCTCGGCGACATAGGCTTGCGCGGTCTCCAGCATGAGCCGGCCGACCTCCTGATAGCGGCGGTTATGGCGAAAATTCACCGGGCTGAAGCCAAGCGCGTCGGTGATGACAAGCACCTGGCCATCTGTCCCGCGCCCGGCGCCGATGCCGATCGTCGCGGCCCTCACCGCCTTGGAGACCGCGGCCGCGACCTCTTCCGGGATGAGTTCGAGGACGAGCAGCGCCATGCCGGCTTGGTCGAGCTTCACGGCGTCGCGCATAAGCTGCGCGGCCTCCTGCGCCGAGCGCCCCTTGATGCGCTTTTGCGCATGATGCTGCGGCTCCAGCCCGAGATGGCAGCAGACCTCGATCGAAGCCGCCGTCAGGGCTTCGACAATGTCCGGCCGAAAGCCTTCAAATTTGACAAGGTCCGCTCCCGCCGCGACGACGCGGCGCGCGCTCTCCACGGCCATGTCCGGCGTCTCATAGGTCTGAAACGGGAGATCGCCGATGATCGCGGCGTCCGGCGCGCCCCGCCGCGCGGCGCCGACATGGTGGCATATGTCGGCCAGGGTCACGTCTTTCTCGCTGGCGTAGCCGAGCATATTCGCGCCGACGCTGTCGCCGACGAGAAGAATGTCGACGCCGGCCTCGGCCAAGGCCTTGGCCGTCGGCGCGTCATAGGCGGTCAGGACGCAGATCGCCCGGCCCTGCCGCTTCATGTCGAGAAAGGCTTGTGTTTTGCGCATCAGTTTCGGTTCGCCCGCAAGCCCCAATCGCTTAGAGTATGTCGCGAAAAAATTGCGCGATTTTTTCGCTTCCCAGCCCCTAAAACACCGGAACGCCGCGGGCGTTGAGCCAAAGCGCCAGATGGCTCAAGGCCTTGGCGCGCTTGCGGTAGAAAGTGTGCGGCGCCCATTTTTTCTCGGCGCAAAGCGCCTTGACCGAGCGCCCCCGCGCCGCGCGCATCGCCCAGAGGCTCGTCACCAGGGCCATGCCGGTATCCACGGCGCGCAATTCGCGTAGCCAGTCGAAAGCGGCCTCCATTTGCGTGATCTCCAGGCTCGTCGGCCGGATGGTCGTGCGGTTGCTCTCGCGCTGGCGCTCCCGCCGCTCGCTCTCCTCGAGCTCCGCCTGCGCCAATTGGTCGGCCCATTCGACCGCATGGCGCGGCCAATGGCCGCCAGGCTCGCGCGGCCCGCGCAGGCGCGGAAGCCGATCGAGCGTGGCGAAGGCCTTCACCAGGCTTTTGCCGACATGCTCCGCGTCCCATTGCGACGGCGCGGCGTCGCTCGGCGCGCAAAAAGCCTCTTCCGGCGCGTCCATGCTCAAATCCTCCGCCATGATCAGGCTCCGTCATCAAGTATGTTGTCGAGCAGGGTCGGGTCCGCCGCCACGACGAGAAGCAGCAGCCGGATCATGGCTTCGCGCGTGAGGCTGCGCTTTGCGGCCGCCTGGTCATAGAGGCTCGCGGCCTCCGGCGGCAGGCGCAGGGCGAGCGCGGCGGCGGCGGCGCGGAAGGCGAGGCCAAAACGTTGCGCCTGCCGATGCACATTATTCGGCGTCGAGGCGATCAGCGGATCTTCGGCGATCCGCCGTGCGTCCCAGCCGAGGCCGAGCAGGAAGCCGAGCCTTGCGATGCGCTCTCCCGTCCAGCGGGCTTTTCGGATTTCGGTATGAATTGTCACGGCCATGCTCTCCTTTCGTTTCATCAGCGCCGTTCAAAGCCGAAGCTTGGGCCTGCGAGGAGAGATGTACGGTAGCAGTACCGATCCTGTCAAGGTAATTTTACCTGGTGCAACCCAGGCCGTGTACGGTTATTCTACCGTTATGGATCTGGAAGACGTCCTTACGCGAATCGAAAGCCGCCTGGAGGCCTTGGGCCTCTCGGCCCATGCCGCGTCGATCGCCGCCAAGAAGCCCGACGCCATCCGCAACCTGAAGCGCGCGGTCAAGAACGGCGAGCGACGCGGCGTGACGACGGAAACCTTGATCGCGCTGGCCCCTGTGCTGAAGACGACTGCGGCCTGGCTCCTCGAAGGCGTCGGCGAGGCGACGCCGGGCAATCGGGTCCGCGTCGTCGGGCGCATCGGCGCCGGTGCCGAAATCCAGCCCGAGTTCGAGCAGATTCCGCCCGAGGGCCTTTACGAGATCGAGGTTCCGTTTCCAATCGACAAGGACGCGATCGCCTTCCTGGTCGAGGGGGACAGCATGTGGCCGCGCTATGATCCGGGCGACGTCATCATCTGCTGGCGGCAAGGCGCCGACGCCAATGAGGTCGTCGGCTGGGAGGCGGCGGTGCGCACCAGCGACGGCAAGCGCTATCTGAAGCGCATCCAGCGCGGCGCGGCCCCGGGAACCTTCGATCTCGAAAGCCATAACGCCGCGCCAATCCGCAGCGTGCGAATCGAATGGGCGGCGGAGATTCAGGGAGTCGTGAGGTCCGGTCAGTGGCGCCGGAAGTAAGATGGGGATTTGCGCCGGCAGATAAGCGGTACTAATACCTTTACACTGGTAATATTACCACTTAGGGCTCTCCCGTTTTTCGGGAGCCCGCCCATGCCAAACCTGCCAATCTCAAGCCCGCCGACGCCAAGCCCTGGATCGCCTCAAAACGCACAGTTCGACGCGGCCCTGCGGGCGCAAGCCCGCCGTCTGGCCGCGCAGCTCATAAAGCGCCGCGCCAGAGCCTATTTCCGCCGGCCTATGACGCTTGAAACCCTGTCGCCCGGCCTGTCATGCGCCGCGCCGGACAGGATGATCGCGATCGCGACGGATCTGCTAGCGCGGGAATGCGCGGCCCCGCGGCGCTGGTTCGGCTTTGGCGGCGAAGCCCCCGCGCTGAATGCGCGCGCGGCCTTGCTGGTCGGGCGGGTTTTTCGACGCGCCGCGCGGCAAGGATAAGCGCTGAGCCGCGAAGATCGCCGCGCGGCATTGGCGCGGAATTCGAACCGGACGAAGGCGGCGCGCGCTGACCGAAATCGGCGCCTAAAAAGCCCGGCTCAGCCGAATTTGAACAAGACCCCGAAGCCGCCGCGGGGATAGTTCCAGGTGATGTCGCCGGCCGGCTCGGCGACGACGCGGCAGGTTCCGCATTCGACGCATCCATCGGTCGTGATCTCGACCTGGCCTGAGTTCACTTGCGCGTAGCAGCCCGCCGGGCAAATGCGCGTCAAGGACAGCAACCGGGACGACGGCACCGTATGCGGGGTCACCGTGATATGCGGACGGCCGGCGTCCACGAGATAGCGGTTTTGAAAAAGCTTGTCCTCGACGCGGACCACGGTTTCAACGCTCATCGCTCGTTCCTTTCACAGCTCGGGCATGGCTTGATCGAATGTCGGCTTGCGCCGAAAAATCGTCATTTTTCATCGCCAAGCACGGGCCATGCCAAGCATGTCGCCGATAAGCCCTTTGATCCGACGGGTCTTGAAGAAGGATTTGACGATGGCGTTTTCCTTCGACTTTTTATCGAGCCCGTCCACGCGAAACCAGGTTTGCGCCGCTTTCGAGAGGAGCTGCGGATAGGTCGTGAACAAATGCCTATTGTGGAGCGCGCCCGGCAGGTTCTTGTATTTCTTCAAGTCCTTCATGACGAAGGACCCGTCGAGCCGCGCCTTGTAGCTCGCCAGATTCGCGGCGATCGGCGCCGCGTTTCGCGACTTCAGCTCGACGATCGTTTCCGCCGCGAGCCGCCCTGTCGTCATCGCGAGATTGGAGCCTTCGCGGTGGACCGCGTTGACGAATTGACCGGCGTCGCCGACGATCAGCCAGCCGTCGCCGAACAGCTGCGGGATCGCCTTATAACCGCCCTCGGGGATCATATGGGCGGCATATTCCTTGACCTCGGAGCCGGCGAGCAGCGGCCTGATCGAGGGATGCGCCTTGAAGGATTCGAGCAGGCCATAGGGGGTCTGTCCCTTTTCGGCGAAATCCGAGATAAGGCAGCCGATCCCGATCGAAATGCACTCTTTGTTCGTGTAAAGGAATCCGGTGCCGGTCATGCCATTGGTGATCGTGCCGGCCGCCTCGATGACGACGCCTTCGTCGCCTTGCAGATTGAAGCGCGCCTCGATCGTCTCGCGCGGCAAAAAGTGCATTTCCTTGACCGCGAGCGCGACCGTGTCCGGCGGCGGCACCGAGCGAAGCCCCGCCCGCGACCCGACGAGACCGCTCACCCCTTCGGCCAGGACCACGACATCGGCGTAGATCGCATCGCCGTCGCGATCCGTGCGAACGCCGATGACTTTGCCGTATTCGTCGCGGATGAGCTCGAGAACCGTGGTCTCGCAAAGAAGCAGCGCGCCCGCCTTGACGACGCGGCGCGAGAACCATTTGTCGAACGGGGCGCGAATGATCGTGTAGCGGTTCGGCCGCTCCTCGTTGAAATCCTCGGAGCGATAATGCGCGCCGCAATAGGAGCGGTCGTCCATCATCCAAATGCGCTGCTCGATAATATGCCGTTCGAGCGGCGCATCCTCGCGAAAGTCCGGGATGAGCATTTCGAGCGCGTCGGCGTAGAGAATCGCGCCCTGCACGTTCTTCGACCCCGGATATTCTCCCCGCTCGAGCTGAAGAACTTTCAAGCCGCGCGTCGCCAGCGTAAAGGCGCAGGCGTTTCCGGAGGGACCGGCGCCGACGACAATGGCGTCGAATTTTTCCTGGGCCATGTGGAGCTCCTTTATTCCGCCGCGGGCCGCGCCGCCGCGGAGGCCAAGACGTTTGCGGAACGCATCCGTGAGCGCCGGCAGCGCCGACGGCGGCGTCGGCGACAATGCCGACATGAGCGAAGTCGAAGATGGGCGCGTTCTTGTCGGTATTGATCGCGATGATCAGATCGGCGCCCTCGACCCCGACGCGATGCTGAATGGCGCCCGAAATGCCCGCCGCGATATAGAGGCGCGGCCGGATCGTCTTGCCGGTCTGGCCGATCTGGCGGTCCGACGTGATCCAGCCTTTTTGAACCAAAGGCCGCGAGCCGCCCCATTCGCCGCCGAGAACGTCGGCGAGCTTGCGGACCAGTTGGTAATTTTCAGCATTCTGCATGCCAAGGCCGCCGGACACCACGATATCGGCGTAAGGGAGGTTCGCCTTGTCCGTGCTTCCGTCCGGCAGGAACGCCAGGACCTTGGTGATGATGTCCTCCTCCGGCAGGAGAACGTCGTGCCGGATGATGCGGCCGGTCCGGCCCGGCTGATAGATCGGCATGGGCGCGACGCGCGGCCGCATCGTCGCCATTTGCGGCCGGTAGTTCAGCGTGTAGATCGTGCAGAGCAGCGAACCGCCGAAAGTCGGCCGGGTCGC
>CAWESJ010000087.1:0-4631 GCA_963811015.1 uncultured Alphaproteobacteria bacterium
CCGGATCCGCTGAGCCCCTATGTGGCCTGGGCGGGCAACCGCAATCGCAACACGATCCTGAAAGTCTTTGCGGATCTCTTCCCCAAGACCGGCGACGTCCTCGAGCTGGCCAGCGGCAGCGGCATGCATATCAATTATTTCGCGCCGCATTTCCCGAACTTGCGTTTTCAGCCTTCCGATTACAATCCGGACGTCTTCGAGACGATCAAGGCCAAGCGCGCCGAGGCGGGAAATTCCAATGTCGCCGATCCGATCGCGATCGATCTGACCAAGGCCGAGAGCTGGCCGGACCCCAAGGATCGGCGCTATGACGCGATTTTCGTCATCAATCTTTTTCAGGTCGCGCCGGTCGCCATCATTGACGGAATCGCGCAGGTCGCGGCGAAAGTCCTGAAGGATACCGGGCTGCTTGCGATTTACGGCCCGTTCAAGGTCGAGGGAAAATACACGACGCAGTCGAATGAGTCTTTCGACAAAGAAATCCTCGCGGCGAAAGTTCCCGAATGGGGGCTGAAGGATGTGAAGGAACTCGAAAAGGCCGCGAACGCGCATGGCATTGTCCTGAAAAGGCGCGTCAATTCTCTGCCATGCAATAATTTCATTCTCGTGTTCGGCAAGGCCTGAGACGACCGGCCCAAGGGTCCAGCCAAGTCTTGCGGGTGGCGCGCCAGCAAAACTCGCAAAGGGACGCGGCGGCCTGGCGGTCCCCCAAAGCGACCGATGCGTCGCGCGAAAAGGACGTGATCGCCCTTTTCGACAAGGCCGACGCAAAAAGCGATCTGAGGCTCGTCGTCCATAACGTCGGCGGCAATGCGCTGATTCCCTTGCTGCAGACGGAAGCTTCGGTCTTCGCGGCCATGTAGCGACAGAACGCGCTTGGCGGCTTCCTGGTCGGGCGGGAAGCCGCGCGGAGAATGCTGCCGCGCCGGGAAGGGCCGATCCTTTTCAATCGGGGCCACGGCGCCGGTCCGGGCGCGGCCGTCCTTCACCGCCTTCGCCTCGGCTAGATCACGGTGATTTTGGAGCCGGATGCGGGCGGAAAACCATAGCTGCTTTTCCTCATCCCGCTCTAGGGCCTGTTCCGAAAAAGTTGACTACCTTTTTCGGCATTTAGACATCGGATATATCCGATGTCTCATGAGAACATGCTCCAACTTATTGATCTGGAGCGAGTTCTTGTCGATTGGATGAGTCCATCCAATCGGAACGCGCTCTAGGCGCCTTGATCTGTGGATGACTCGCCGCGGCGAACTCCGGCGCGGCAAGATTGCGTCGCCGACGGCCTCGGGAGGGCCTATAAATCGACCGATCCATCCATGGGAAAACCTCCGTGAACGCCGCAAACCCGCCGTTTGGCCCCTCGAAGGGCGAAGCCTCAAGCCGCATCCAAAGCGGCGTCGGCTTCGTGCATCTTCATGCGCATAGCTCCTATTCGCTGCGTGAAGGGGCCATGTCGATCGGAACGCTTGCAAAGCTCGCGGTCGCCGATTTTATGCCCGCGCTGGCGATCACCGACCGCAATAATCTCTTTGGCGCCTTGGAGTTTTCCGAAAAGCTCGTCAAGGAAGGCGCGCAGCCCATCGCCGGCCTCCAGCTCACGCTCGACTTTGGCGACGGCGCGGCCATCGCCGCGCGCGGCGAGGAAAGCGGCGCGGGGCGCGCCGAGCTCGTCCTTCTCGCCAAGGACGCCGCCGGATATTTGAACCTGATGCATATCGCCTCGCGCGCCTGGCTCGATCCGGCCCAGGGCGAGCCGCCGCATGTCCGGCTCGCGCGGCTTGAAGGGCGGACGCAAGGCCTGATCGCGCTGACCGGCGGCCCGGCCGGCCCCCTGGACCGGGCTTTCGCCGGCGCCAGGCCGGACCTCGCCTTCGTCCGCGCCGGGCGCTCTGCAAGCGCTCTTTCCGGATCGCCTCTATGTCGAGCTGCAGCGCCATGGCCTCGCCAGCGAGCGCGAGATCGAGCCCCTCCTTCTCGACCTCGCCTATCGGGCCGCCCTGCCGCTCGTCGCCACGAACGAAGCCTATTTCGCGACTGCCGCCGATTACGAGGCGCATGACGCCTTGATCTGCATCGCCGAGGGAACCGTCGTCGGCGACGGCGCCCGCCGCCAGCTCTCGCCCGAGCACAGGTTCAAGACGCGGGCGGAAATGATCGCCGCTCTTCGCCGATCTGCCCGAGGCGGCCGCAAATACGGTCGAGATCGCGCTGCGCTGCGCCTATCGGCCCTTGACCCGCAAGCCCATGCTGCCGCGTTTCGCAGCCGCGAGCGAGGGCGAGGATGAGGCGGAGGAATTGCGCAAACAGGCCGAGGAGGGCCTCGCCATGCGGCTCGCCGCGCATGGAACCGCGCCGGGCGTCTCGGCGGATGACTATCGCGAGCGGCTCGCCTTCGAGCTCGACGTCATCACCAAGATGAAATTCCCCGGCTATTTCCTGATCGTCGCGGATTTCATCAAATACGCCAAGTCGCAGGGTATTCCGGTCGGGCCGGGACGCGGTTCCGGCGCGGGCTCGCTCGTCGCCTATGCGCTGACCATCACCGATCTCGATCCGATCCGCTTCGGCCTGCTGTTCGAGCGCTTCCTCAATCCCGAGCGCGTGTCGATGCCGGATTTCGACATCGACTTCTGCCAGGACCGGCGCGACGAGGTCATCGCCTATGTGCGCGCGCCGCTATGGCGACGACAGGGTCGCGCAGATCATCACCTTCGGCTCGTTTCTCGCGCGCGGCGTGATGCGCAATGTCGGCCGCGTCCTCGAAATGCCGCTCGGCCAGGTCGATAGGCTGGCGAAGCTCGTCCCGCAGAATCCGGCGGCGCCGATCAGCCTGAAGCAGGCGATCGAGTCCGAGCCGCGCCTCAAGGAGGCCGCCGAGGCGGAGCCGCGCGTCGCGCAAATGCTGCAGATCGCGCAGAAGCTTGAGGGGCTCTATTCCAACGCCTCGACCCATGCGGCGGGAATCGTCATCAGCGACAGGCCGCTCGAGGAGTTGGTGCCGCTTTATCGCGATCCGAAATCGGACATGCCGGCGACGCAGTTCAACATGAAATGGGTCGAGCCCGCGGGCCTCGTCAAATTCGATTTCCTCGGCTTGAAGACGCTCACGACGCTTTCGACCTGCGTCAAGCTTCTCGCCTTGCGCAATATCAAGATCGATCTCGCCAAAATCCCGCTCGACGACAAGAAGACTTACGAGATGCTCGGGCGCGGCGAGACGGTCGGCGTGTTCCAGCTTGAAAGCGCCGGCATGCGCAAGGCGCTGGTCGAAATGCGCGCCGACCGGTTCGAGGACATTATCGCCCTTGTCGCGCTCTATCGGCCGGGGCCGATGGCGAATATCCCGACCTATTGCGCCGTGAAGCTCGGCGAGGAGGAGGCAGACTACATCCATCCGAGGATCGAGCCGATCCTGAAGGAGACTTTTGGCGTCATCATCTACCAGGAGCAGGTGATGCAGATCGCCCAGATTCTTTCCGGCTATTCGCTCGGCGAGGCCGATCTGCTGCGGCGCGCCATGGGCAAGAAGATCAAGGCCGAGATGGACGCGCAGCGCGACCGTTTCGTCGCCGGCGCCGTCGACAACGGCCTGGCCAAGGCGAAGGCCGACGAGATTTTCGACCTGCTCGCCAAATTCGCCGATTACGGCTTCAACAAGAGCCATGCCGCGGCCTATGCGCTGATCGCCTATCAGACCGCCTATCTCAAGGCCAATTTCCCGGTCGAGTTTCTCGCCGCCTCGATGAGCCTGGAAAAATCCAACACCGACAAGCTGGCGGAATTCTGCAACGAAGCGCGCCGGCTCAAGATCAAGATCCTGCCACCCTCGGCGCAAAGCTCGGGCGCGGATTTCGCCCCGGCGGAGGCCGGCGGCGAGCCCGCGATCCGCTATGCGCTGTCAGCGATCAAAGGCGTTGGAGAAGCGCAGGCCCAAGCGCTTGCCGGCGGCGCGGGGCGCGGAGGGCTTTCGCGACCTCGGCGATTTCGCCTCGAAGCTCAATCCGCGCGACGTCAACAAGCGCATGCTCGAAAGCCTCGCCGCCGCCGGCGGCTTCGACGAACTCGAGCCCGATCGGGCGCGCGTCTTCGGCGCGATCGAGACCGATTCTCGCCCATGCCCATCGCCGCGACGAGGAGCGCCGCGCCGGACAGGCCGCGCTCTTCGGCGCCGAGTCCGAGGACAAGCTTCCGCTCCCCAAGGCCGAGCCTTGGACGCTCGCCGAGCAGCTGCGCCGCGAGTTCGACGCAGTCGGATTTTTTCTCTCCGGCCATCCGCTCGACGCCTATGCGGCGATCCTCGCGCGGCTCAGGGTGCAGCGCTGGACCGAATTCGTCCGCGCCGTGAAGCAAGGCGCCTCCGCCGGGCGGCTCGCCGCGACCGTGCTCGACCGGCATGAGCGCCGCACCAAGTCAGGCTCCAAAATGGGGATCGTCCAGCTCTCCGACCCGTCCGGCCAATATGAGGCGATTTTGTTCCAGGAAGGCCTCAACCAATTTCGCGACCTGCTCGAAAAAGGCGCCGCCGTCCTTTTGAGCCTCCAGGCCAATGTCGAGGGCGAGGACGTCCGCGCCCGCATCGTTTCGGCCGAGCCCTTGGACGCCGCCGCGAGCCGGGTGCAAAAAGGCTTGCG
>CAWESJ010000088.1:0-4937 GCA_963811015.1 uncultured Alphaproteobacteria bacterium
GACGCATTGCTCCTAGCTCTCCGTCTCGGCGGGAGAGCGCCTCTGCCTCGTCGGGCGCAACGGCTCCGGCAAATCGACCTTGCTGAAAATCGCCGCCGGCCTGCATCGAGCACGACGGCGGCACGCGGTTCATGCAGCCCGACGCCAGTGTGCGCTATCTGCCGCAGGAGCCGGATTTCTCCGGCTTTCCCACGACGCTTCGCCTATGTCGAGGCGGGGCTCGGGCCGGCCGACGATCCCTATCGCGCCCGAACCCTTTTGAATGAGCTTGGCCTTTCCGGCGAGGAAGACCCGGCGCATCTTTCCGGCGGCGAGGCGCGTCGCGCCGCGCTCGCCCGCGTGCTTGCGCCCGAGCCCGATATTCTGCTGCTCGACGAGCCGACCAATCATCTCGATCTTCCCGCGATCGAATGGCTCGAGGCCGAGCTCAAAGCTTCGCGCTCGGCGCTGGTGCTCATCAGCCATGACCGCAGGTTTTTGCAAAATCTTTCCCGCAAGCACCGTCTGGCTCGATCGCGGCCGCACCCGCTCGCTCGATCGCGGCTTCGCCGAATTCGAGGCCTGGCGCGACGCCGAGCTCGAGGAGGAGGAGCGCCAGCAGCATAAGCTCGACCGCAAGATCGTCGCCGAGGAGCATTGGCTGCGCTATGGCGTCACCGCACGGCGCAAGCGCAACCAGAAGCGCTTGGGCAATCTCCTGACCATGCGCAGCGAGAGCCGCCAGCGCGCGAAGGCGCCGGGCGAGGTCAAACTCGCGGCAAGCGAGGGCGCGCTCTCCGGCAAGCTCGTGATCGAGGCGGAGGGGGTCGAAAAATCCTTCGGCGAACGCGTGATCGTCAAGGATTTCTCGACCCGGATCCTGCGCCATGACAGGCTCGGGCTCATCGGCGCCAATGGCGCGGGCAAGACCACGCTCATCAATCTGCTGACCGGCGCCCTTCCGCCCGACGAGGGCGTCATCCGCCAAGGCGCCAATCTGTTGATGGCGACGCTCGACCAGGGCCGCGCGAGCCTCGATCCCGATACGGTGCTGAAGGACGCGCTCACCGGCGGCGGCAGCGACTATGTCGAGATCGATGGCGAGCGCAAGCATGTGATGGGCTATATGAAGGATTTTCTGTTCGGCCCGGAGCAGGCGCGCACGCCGATCGGGCGGCTCTCGGGCGGCGAGCGCGGCAGGCTCATGCTCGCCCGCGCGCTGGCGCGGCCGTCGAACCTGCTCGTCCTCGACGAGCCGACCAACGACCTCGATCTGGAAACGCTCGACCTGCTGCAGGAAATGCTCGCCGATTACAAGGGCACTTTGCTGATCGTGAGCCATGACCGCGATTTTCTCGATCGCGTCGCGACCTCCGTGCTCATGAGTGAAGGCGCCGGCCGCTGGCTCGAATATGCCGGCGGCTATTCCGACATGGTGGCGCAGCGCGGGGCAGGGGTCAGCGCCGCGCCGATCGTTATTGGTTCTCCGCGCGGCGCCGAGAAACCCAAGGCCGAGGCGGCGCGGGCGGACAAGAAGCCTGTCGGAAAGCCGCGCCTGAGCTTCAAGGAGAAGCACGCGCTGGAAACGCTGCCGAAGCGCATGGACGAGCTTCGCGCGCTTCTTGCGAAGCTTAAGGGAAAGCTCGACGATCCGGGGCTCTACGCCCGCGATCCGGCCAAATTCGCCGCCGCGTCAGAGGCTTTCGCCAAGGCCGAGGCGGAGCTGCAGGAGGTCGAGGAGGATTGGCTGGAGCTCGAGATTCGACGTGAGGAGATCGGGGGGTAGGCGTGAAAAACCTTCCGGCCTTTCGCGGGAAAGAGTATAATTCAAGCGTGACAAAGCTTCTTGAACAGGCCGTTGAAGCCGCCCGCGCCCTGCCCCCCGACATGCAGGACGCGCTTGCGCGTATGCTCTTGCAATTTGTCGGAGAGGATCAACCTGCGATCCAATTGACCGCCGAGGAAGAAACTTCATTTGGTGCGTCTTTCGCCGAGGCGGAACGAGGCGAATTCGCGACCGACGAACAGGTCCGCGCCATCTGGGCGAAGCATGGCCTGTGAGGCTACGCTACACGCTTCGCGGCGCTGCCGAGCTCGATAAGGTTCTGGTCTATATCGCCGAGCGTTCGCCGCAAGGCGCTCACCACGTCCATGCGCGAATACAGGCCATTATCAATCTCTTGTTGCAATATCCCCATGCTGGCCAGCTAACAAGTAAGGGGCAGTTGCGTCGCCTGACAGCTTCTCCCTATCCCTATCTGATTTTTTATCAGGCGACTGCAAACGAAATCATTATTCATGGAGTGCGCCACAGCGCCCGCCGTCCTTCATCCATGCCGGAATAAAGGGGATAGAGCGCCTATGGTTAAGCTAGCGTAAGTTACCTCGTGCAACTTTCAGCACGCGCCGCCGTCCCCAACCCTTAGGAATGCGCGACCTGGGCGCCTCCGTAGCCGAGCACCACGACCCGCGCGCCGACCGATGTCTTCTGGTAGAGATCCATCACATCCTGGTTGATCATGCGGATGCAGCCGGAGGAGAAGCTCTGCCCGATGGTCCAGGGCTCGTTGGTGCCATGGATGCGAAACAAAGTGTCGTGGTCGCCCTGCCAGAGATACATGGCGCGGGCGCCGAGCGGATTGGCCGGCCCGCCATGCATGCCGGTGCCGCTTTGCAGCTCGGCCATTGATTTCAGAAGCTCCGGCTGGCGCTCGAACATTTCCTTGGGCGGATACCAGTCCGGCCATTCCTGCTTGCTCTTGATCCTCGCCTCGCCCGACCAGCCGAAGCCCTCGCGTCCGACGCCGACGCCATAGCGCGAGGCCCGTCCGCCGGCTTCCACATGGTGCAAAAGGTGATTGCCGGGATCGACCACGATCGTGCCCGGCGCCTCATTGGTCGCATAGGCGACGTTCATGCGCAGATAGGCCGGATTGATCCGTCCGAGATCGACGGCCGGAACGATGAAGCCGTTGTCCTGGATCTCCGCATAGGCCTGGTAATAATTCGGCTGAACGGCGTCGGCCGCGGCGGCCTGCGGGCCTGAAGGCGGGGCCGAAACCAAGGCGTTGTAGCCGGGATCGGGGGTGGTGCTGACGCATCCTGCGAGGGATGCTGCGGCGGAAGCGGTTGTTCCGGCGATCATCGTGCGGCGGCTGAGTAGAAACATTTTGCGACCAGATCGAAAAAGGGTTGACGCGATGTTTTATTTGTAAAGGACAAATTCACCCCGCGATATGACCGGAAAGCCACGCTCGCGGGTTTTCTGCGGCGGCGTGCGAACAGGCGTTGAAACCGGCGCCATGCCAAGCCGCCATCCGCCCCAAGCTCCGCCATTGCAAAATTGCCTTGGCGGCGGCAATCTCCATCTCGACAAGCCGCCGTCCGGCAAGTCAATGATCGGCGAAACCCATCCGGCAAGAAAGCGCTTATGATCGACGCGTGGCTGACCCTGCCTTTACCTTTCTTGTTCCTCTCCGTGACCGGATTTTATAGCGCCGCCGCGGCCTTCCTTTACTGGCTGTGCTTTGGCGCGCGCACGCGCAAATGGATGTTTTCCTTCAACGGCGCGGTCGCGGAGCTTTTCGGCGCGATCATGGTCATATTCGGCATTCTGATCGGCTTTGTCGCGAGCGACGTTTGGGATCGCTGGCGACAGGCTTCCGAGGCCGTCGGCTTGGAAAGCGCGAGCTTGACGACGCTTAGCGCCCTGGCCGGCGCCAGCGGCCTGCAGGCGGATGGAATTCGCCAGGGGATTCGCGTCTATGTGGCGGCGGTCGTCGACAAGGACTGGCCGAGCATGGCCGAGCATCGAACCGGAGCGCCTGAGGCGGAGCAGGCCCTGGGCGCGCTGCTGCGGACGGTCGCCGCGGTGCAACACGATCCGAAAGACCCGAACGCCAAATTCGACAATATGCTGCTCGACATGGCGCTGAAGGTTCAGAGCGCGCGCGCGACCCGCCTCACCCTCGGCTCCTCGAATTCGGAGAGCATCAAATGGGCTTGCGTGCTGATCCTCGCGCTTATCGGACAGATCAGCATAGCCATGCTGCATCTCGACCGGCCGCGCCCGCATCTCGCCGCCATGGTCATTCTCACATCCAGCATCGTGCTGCTCATTTGCCTGATCGCGGCCAATGAGGGGCCTTTCCAGCCGCCGATTTATCTTTCGAGCGATCCTATCGCCCGCGTCCTGAAGCTTATTCCGGAGGCTGGCGCGCCGCCGCCCGAAAAAGCCTCCGCCATTTGAAACAGACGGCGGAGAGGCCTCGCTTGCTCGATCCCGAAGCAGTCTATAGAAACAATAGGGAATGAACCCGCCGCAAGGCGAACATGCGCCGGCCCGCGCGCGGCGACATTAAATTGTCGATCGCGCATGATTTAAAAGATGCGTCACGCGCCTCCGACCAGGTTTTGAGCCGAAACCATGTCTGAATTGCCCCCGCACCGCGCCGCTCCGCCGGCAGGCAAGCTTCTGCCAGACCGGCTCGTTTCCGGCTATGAAGCCTTTCTCGACGGGCGATTTGCGCGCGAGCATAATCGCTTCCATCAATTGGCCGAGGCCGGGCAGAGCCCAAGCGTCCTGCTGATCGGCTGCTGCGATTCGCGGGTCTCTCCGGAAGTGATCTTCGACGCGGGTCCCGGCGAAATTTTCGTCGTGCGCAATGTCGCCAATCTCGTGCCGCCCTATGCGCCGAGCGGCGCTCTGCATGGCACGTCGGCGGCGCTCGAATATGCGGTGCTCGGCTTGCGCGTCGCGCATATCGTCCTTTTGGGCCATGCGAGCTGCGGCGGCGTGCGCGCCTATGCCGAAGCCGATCTCGATCCCTATCAAAGGCCGCTTTCGGCCGGCGATTTCATCGGCAAATGGATGAGCCTGATTGGTCCCGCGGCGGCCAAGATCGGTCCCGCGAGCCAGCCGCTCGACGCCTATATCGAGCGGCTGGCGCATGCCTCGA
>CAWESJ010000089.1:0-14412 GCA_963811015.1 uncultured Alphaproteobacteria bacterium
CGACCACCGACGCCGGCCAGTTCAATCTGCACTTCCGCGCCAGACTGGAACCCGGATTGAGGAGACCGCGCGGCTGGGAGATACGATCGAGTCGGCCATCACGCGCCTCATTCCAGCGTCTGAATTATCCAGCATTGTTGACAACATCGGGTTGCCGTACAGCTCCATCAATATGGCGTACAGCAACTCGGCCCCGATCGGTACCATGGACGCCGACGTGCTCGTCACTTTGAAGCCCGGCCATCGTCCCAGCAGCGAATACGTTCATGAAATTCGTGAACGGCTGCCGCGCGAGTTTCCGGGGCTAGCTTTACTTCCTCCCCGCCGATATAATCAGCCAGATTCTCAATTTCGGATTGCCAGCGCCCATCGACATTCAAGTGTCCGGCCCCAATGTGATCGCTAATCATGCGTTCGCCACCCGGCTGCTGGGCCAGCTGCGGAATGTGCCCGGCGCGGTGGACCTGCGTGTGCACCAGTTGTTCGATCAGCCGCGAATTCAAATCGACGTGGATCGCACCAAAGCCATCGAAAGCGGATTCACCCAGCTCAACGTGGCGAACAATGTTTCTCATCTCGCTAAGCGGAAGCTTTCAGACCACGCCGTCGTTCTGGCTGGATCAGAAGACCGGCGTCACTTACAGCGTCGTTGCGCAGACTCCGCAGTACGCGGTCTCGTCTTTGAGCGATCTCGGAAATATCCCGATCACGGAGGGTCGCCGGCAGGAGATTTTGAACGAGCGTCTGCGCTTGGTACCAGTTCCGTATTGCTCGCGCGCTCGTCGCCGATATCGCGACGCCGGGGGAGGCGGCGCGCGTCGATCCCGAGGAGCTCAGCGATCCGCAGTTCGAGCTCGCCTTGTCCGGCTGGTATTGGCAGATCACAAGGCTCGACAGCGAGAAGCCGGAAATCCGAAGCTCGCGTTCGCTTTTCGCGGCGAAACTGCCGCGCCTCTCCGAGCAAGGGGTCGCTGCTGGCATGGGCGGCGCGCGGCGAGGCTATGCGAAAGGGCCGGACGATCGGCGGCTGCGCATGCTCGAGCGCGTCATCGACGCCGGCGACGATGGAATCTATCTCGTCCAGGTCGCGGCGACCACAAAGGATCTCGACGCGCAGATCGCCCGCTTCGAGCTCGATCTCGTCGTCACATTCTGCCTGCTGACGCTCGCGCTCATCGGCTCGACCGCGCTTCAGCTTCGCTACGGCCTGCGGCCGCTCCGGCAATTGCGCCAAGGCGTCGCCGCCATCAGGCGCGGCGAGCGCGAGCTGATCGAAGGCGATTTTCCTCAGGACATAGCGCCGCTCGCGAGCGAGCTCAACCTGCTCATCGCGGCCAATCGCGACGTCGTCGAGCGCGCCCGCACACAGGTCGGAAATCTCGCCCACGCCTTGAAAACCCCGCTGAGCGTGATCATGAACGAGGCGGCCGTCGATCCCGGCGCGCTTGCCTGCAAGGTCGAGGAGCAGGCCCTGATCATGCGCGATCAGGTCGCCTATTATCTCGATCGCGCGCGCGCCGCCGTGCGCGCGGGAACGCTGGGCGGCGCGACCGAGGTGGCTCCGGTCGTCGAGGCCCTGATTCGAACGTTTGAAAAAATCTATGCGGCGCGGGCGATCGTTTTCACCGCCTCGGCGCCGCCCTCGATCCGCTTTCTCGGCGAGCGCCAGGATCTCGAGGAAATGATCGGCAATCTCATCGACAACGCCGGCAAATGGGCGGCGCGTTCGGTCGCGGTCAGCATTGCGGCGGAACCCGTGCAGAATGCCGGCGCGCGCGCGTTCTTTCGGGTCGCGATCGACGACGACGGACCTGGATTTGCGGTCGAGCAGCGCGAGGCGGCGCTGCGGCGCGGCGGCAGGCTGGATGAAACCAAGCCGGGCTCTGGCCTCGGCCTGTCCATTGTCGTCGATCTGGCGGGGCTCTATGGCGGCTCGCTCGAGCTCAAGTCCAATCCGCAGGGCGGACTTCGCGCGGAGCTGAAGCTTCCGTCCGCGAAAAGCGAGGCCGCCGTCGCCTGAGCCGGCGCGCGCCTCGGCTTCGAGAAGATTTCTTCCGGCGCGCGGCGCGCGGAAAGGGCCTTTGCAACCGGCGCGGCGATCACTATTAAGAGGCGGCATGCTGTGGCTGATTTTCATTCTTTTGACCGGATGCGCGGTCCTGAGCATCCTTTGGCCGCTCATGAAAGCGCCCCGCGGCGAGTCGCAGGCCGCGAGCGAGATCGCGCTCTATAAGACGCGGCTCGCCGAAATCGACAGGGACGCGGCGCAAGGCCTGCTCGCGGCGGAAGACGCCCAAGGCGCCAAAGCCGAAGCCGCGCGCCGCCTGATGGCGTCGAAAGCGCCCGCAGAAGAGGCCGCGCCCGCGCAAGGCTCCCAAAGAAGAGCCGCATTCATCGCCGCCGCGATCTTCGCGCCTGTTCTGGCTGTGGGCCTTTATGGGATCATCGGCCGTCCGGCCCTGCCGGATCAGCCGCTTTCGGCGCGCCTCCAGACCGCGCCGGCGCGCGACGAGCTCATGGCGGCGGTCGAGAAGATCGAAGCGCATCTCGCCCAGCATCCAGACGATGGGCGCGGCTATGAGGTGCTCGCGCCGGTCTATCTTCATATGGGCCGCGCGGAGGAGGCTGCGCGCGCCTTCGCCTCGGCGCTGCGTTTGCTCGGCGAAACGCCGCAGCGGCTCGCTCTTTATGGAGAGGCGTTGGTCGTTTCCGCGAATGGCGTCGTGACCGGGCAGGCGCGGCAGGCGTTTGAAAAAGCCTCGGCGGGCGATCCGTCGCTCGCCAAGCCGCGCTTTTTCCTGGGCCTCGCCGCCGAGCAAAGCGGCGACATCTCCCGGGCGCGAGAAATCTGGACCGGGCTTCTCGCCGAGGCTCCGGAAGCCGCCGCCTGGACGCGCGCATTGCGCGAGCGGGTCGCCGCGCTGCCTGGAGGCGCGGGCGCGGCGGAAGGCGCGCCGGCGGACAAGCCGAGCTTGGCGGCCAGGATTTAGGCCTTGCCCCAGGCCGAGCAGGCGAGCGCCATTCATGGAATGGTGGATCGCCTCGCCTCTCGCCTCGCGGAGAATGGACAAGATCTTGAAGGGTGGCTGCGTCTGGTCCGCGCCTATGCGGTCTTGAACGAATCCGACAAGGCGCGCTCCGCCTTGAGCGACGCCAAGCGCAATCTCGCCGGCGACGCCACGGCGATCGCGCGGATCGACGCCCTTGCGCGCGAACTCGGACTTGAAAGCTAGAGGCATGACACGCAAGCAACGCCGCTTCGCCCTCATCGCCGCCGCAGGCTTCGCCCTCAGCCTCGCGGTCGGCCTCGTGCTGCTTGCGCTGCGCGACAATATCGTCTTTTTCTACGGCCCGACCGAGCTCGCGCAAAAGGCCCCCCGTCCGGGGACGAGGCTTCGGATCGGAGGCCTCGTCAAGCAGGGCTCGCTTGCGCGCGAGGGCGGCGAGACCGTGCGCTTCGTGGTCACCGACATGAAGCAGGAGGTCGCGGTCGCCTATGTCGGCCTGTTGCCCGATCTCTTTCGCGAGGGCCAAGGCGTCGTCGCCGAAGGGAGCCTCGGCCAGGACAATGTCTTTCATGCCGATAGCGTGCTCGCCAAGCATGATGAGCGCTATATGCCGCGCGACGTCGCCGAGGCCTTGAAAAAGCAGGGCGTCTGGAAGGAAGGCGGGCAGGGGCCAAGCGCGGCCGGAACCGCCGCCGCCGGCGCTGTTCGGCAATGAGACTCGGCGAGTTGGCGTTTAACGCAAAGTGAGGGTCGTATGATCGTCGAATCCGGCCATTACGCGCTTGTCCTCGCCCTGGCGCTTGCGCTCGTCAATTCGATCCTGCCGATCTGGGGCGCGGCGACAGGGGACAGGCGTCTCATGGCGGTCGCGCCGTCGGCGGCGCTCGCGGGCTTTGGCCTCGTGGCCTACGCCTTTTTCGCCTTGACCTATGCGCATGTGGTTTCGGATTTCTCGCTGGTCAATGTCGTCGAGAATTCGCATTCCGCCAAGCCCTTGATTTACAAGATCACCGGCGTCTGGGGCAATCATGAAGGCTCGATGCTTTTATGGGTCCTGGTTCTCTCGCTTTTCGCCGCCGCCGTCGCCCTTTTCTCCGGCTCCATGCCGGAGGATTTGCGCGCCAATGTGCTCGCCGTGCAATCCTGGATCGGGGCGACTTTTCTTCTCTTCATTCTCCTGACGTCAAATCCTTTCGCGCGGCTCGGCGCGCCGCCGATCGAAGGCGAAGACCTTAATCCATTGCTGCAGGATCCGGGGCTCGCAATTCATCCGCCGCTGCTCTATCTTGGCTATGTCGGGCTTTCGATCACCTATTCCTTCGCGGCCGCCGCCCTGATCTCGGGGCGCATAGACGCCGTCTTCGCCCGCTTCGTGCGGCCTTGGACGCTGATCGCCTGGATCTGCCTGACGCTCGGCATAGCGATGGGCTCCTATTGGGCCTATTACACGCTGGGCTGGGGCGGGTTCTGGTTCTGGGACCCGGTCGAGAACGCCTCGCTCATGCCCTGGCTCGCGGCCACCGCGCTCCTCCATTGCGCGGCGGTCATGGAGAAGCGCGAGGCCCTGAAGATCTGGACGATCTTCCTCGCCATTCTCGCCTTCTCCTTGTCGCTCCTTGGAACCTTCCTCGTCAGGTCCGGGGTCCTCACCTCCGTCCACGCCTTCGCCAGCGATCCGACGCGCGGTATTTTCATCCTCGCCATTCTGGTGGTCTTCATCGGCGGATCGCTTGGCCTGTTCGCCGCGCGCGCCGGCGGGCTGAAGCAGGGCGGGCTTTTCGCGCCGGTCTCGCGCGAAGGCGCGCTCGTCCTCAACAACCTGCTGTTAACAACCTGCTGCGCCACGGTCTTCGTCGGCACGCTCTACCCGCTCGCGCTCGAAGCCTTGACCGGAGACAAGATCTCGGTCGGCGCGCCCTTCTTCAACCTGACTTTCGCGCCGCTTTTCGTCCCGCTTTTCGTCTTGATGCCGATTGGCCAAAATCTCGCCTGGAAACGCGGCGATTTCGCCGGCGCGGCGCAAAGGCTCGCCGTCGCGATCGGCGCCGGGCTCATCTGCGCGCTCGCGCTCGCCGCGTGGCGGGGCGGTCCCGTCGCGAGCGTCGTGCTTTCCGGCCTCGCCGTCTATGTGATTATCGGGTCTTTCGTCGATCCGGGCAGGCGGCTTTTCGCCGGCGGCGCTTCGCTCGCGACAGCGGGCCGGCGCGCGCTCGGCCTGCCGCGGCAGGTCTTTGGCACGGCTTTCGCCCATGCCGGGCTCGGCGTCACTTTGCTGGGGCTCGCGGCGACCGGCTGGGGCGCCGAGAAGATCATGGCTTTGCGGCCCGGCGACAGCGTTGAGATCGGCCCCTACCAACTCACCCTCGAGAGCGTGCGACCCCGCGCGGGCCCGAATTATTCCGAGCTTGTCGGAAGAACCATCATCCGCGCCGACGGGCGCCAGACGGCCGCGATCGAACCCGCAATGCGTTTCTACCCCGCGCGGCGCATGAGCCGATCCGAGGCCGGGATTGCGACGATCGGCCTCGGCCAGGTTTATATGAGCATCGGCGAGGCCTCGCCGAACGGCTCGGTCGACGCCCGCATCTTCTGGAAGCCGCTTGTCGCCCTGATCTGGATCGGCGCCCTGATCATGGCCTTTGGCGGCGGCCTGTCGCTCAGCGACCGAAGCTTTCGCATTGGCGTGGCGCGCCGCGCCGCCAGATCCGCGCCTCTCGCGCAACCGGCGGAATGACAATGTCCGCGCGCCGGCTCGCCATCGCGATTTCAATTCTGGTCCTGCTCGCGCCGCTGGCGGCGCTGGCGGTCGAGCCCGATGAAATCTTGGGCGACGCGACGCTCGAAGCGCGTGCGCGTGCGCTGTCGCGCGAATTGCGCTGCATGGTCTGCCAGAACGAGTCGATCGACGAATCTCACGCCGAGCTTGCGCGCGACCTCCGCCTCCTCGTCCGCGAGCGTCTCACGGCCGGCGACAGCGACGAAGATATCCGCGCCTTCCTGGTCCAGCGCTATGGCGATTTCATTCTTTTGAAGCCGCCTTTCAAGCTCGCGACCTGGCTCCTTTGGGGCGCGCCCTTCCTCGTTCTCGCGGCGGGCGGCGGGGCTATCATCTTCGCCGTGAGGCGGCGGCCTTCAAGCCTCGACTCCATAGAGCCTTTGAGCCAAAGCGAACGCGCGAAGCTCGAGGATCTGCTCGGTGAAGACCGCTTGCCATGAGGCGGGCGACAAAAGCCTGACGGCGCCGAGGCGCGGACGCGGACTTAACGCGCGGCGCTCGGCAAAGCGGCGAGCGCCTCTCGACCAAGGACCGCTTGGCCTTTGGGCCATGTCCAAAAATCGGCTTGGCGTCCCACCGCGTCGGCGAGGCGGCGGCGATAGGCCTCCTTCGGCACCTCGACGGCGCCGAGCGAGGCCAGATGCGGAGTGACGAATTGGGCGTCGAGCAGGGTGAAGCCGCCGCGCGCCAGACGGGCCGCAAGATGAACCAAAGCGATTTTCGAGGCGTCGGTCTTGCGGTGAAACATGCTTTCGCCGAAAAACGCCGCGCCGAGATGGACGCCGTAAAGCCCGCCGGCGAGCTCGCCCTCGCTCCAGGCCTCGACCGTGTGGACCCGCCCCATGTCGAAGAGCTGCCGGTAGAGAAGCTTTATGCGCGCATTGATCCAGGTCTTGTCGCGGCCGTCATAGGAATCGGCGCAGGCGTTGATGACGGCGTCGAAATCATGGTCGATTTTGATCTCGAAACGATCGGAGCGGATCGCCTTGGCGAGGCTTCGCGAGACGATCATGCCGTCGAGCGGGAAAATGCCGCGAAGCTCGGGATCGACCCAGAACAGATTAGGGTCGTCCGCGCTCTCGGCCATTGGAAACAGGCCGATGGAATAGGCGCGGAGCAGAATATCGGCGGTGATTTGGAATTGATCGCGGGCGCGGCTCATTCGATGAGTCTGGGCTTTGCCGGAGGCGGCGTCAACCCCGCCAGCGTGCGGCGGCGCGGCCCCGGAGGGCGTCTGCCGGCTCAGGCGAAGGCATGCGCCGCCAGACGCGAGAGCAGCAGGTCTTGGACCGCGTTCAGGCCGCAGGCGCCCCAGGTTGCGCGCGGAGGGCCTTGCAGCCGCGTCGCGGCATAGGCCTCGGCAAGGTCTTTGTCTGCTTCCTGCAGCGCCGCGAGCGCGCCGAGCCGCGCCAGGGTTTCGGCGATGAAACGGGCCTCGCCTTCAATGTCCGGCGCGGCGAGAACGCGTTTGACGGCCTCGGCCGCCGCGTCGCCGCCGGCGTCGGCCAGCCGGCCAACCAAGTTCTCCGCCGCCGCGCGATGGCGGCGCATGGCGCGCAGGACATCGAGCGCCATGACCGTGCCGGATCCTTCCCAGATCGCGTTCAGCGGCGCTTCGCGATAGAGTCGCGCCATCGGCAGGTCCTCGACATAGCCATTGCCGCCGAGACATTCGAGGGTCTCGGAGATGAACGAGGGCGCCGATTTCGTCACCAGATATTTGATCGCCGGAGTCATGAGCCGCGCGTAATCGGCCTCGCCTTCGTCGTCACGCGCGCGGTCATAGGCGCGCGCCAGGCGAAAGACGAGCGCGGTATTGGCTTCGCTCTCCAAGGCGAGATCGGCGAGGACGGCCCGCATCGCCGGCTGATCGGCGAGGCGGCGCTGAAAGACAGCGCGATGCGCCGCATGATGGGCCGCCTGGGCGAGGCCCATGCGCATTTGCCCGGCGGCTGCGACGGCGCAGTCGAGCCTGGTCAATTGCACCATCATGAGAATGGTTCGCACGCCCTCGCCCTCCGCGCCGACGCGCTCGCCATACGCGCCGTGAAATTCGACTTCGGCCGAGGCGTTGGAGCGATTGCCGAGCTTGTCCTTGAGGCGTTGGAGCCTCAGCCCATTGACGCCGCCGTCAGGAGCGATACGGGGCAGAAGAAAGCAGGTGAGCCCGCAAGGCGCCTGCGCCAGAACAAGAAAAGCGTCAGACATGGGCGCGGACAGAAACCATTTATGGCCGGTGATTTCATAATGCCCGCCGCGCGGCTCCGCGCGGGTGATGGCGGCGCGCGCGTCGGTTCCGGCCTGGCGTTCGGTCATGCCCATGCCGAGGGTCACGGCGGGTTTCTCGCGCCATGGCCGCGCCCCGCCGTCATAGGCGCGCGAAAGAATATGCGGCAGCCAGGCGTCGCGGAGCGCCGGGGCGGCGGCGAGCGCCGCCACCGCGGCGTTGGTCATGGTCAGCGGACAGACATGTCCGGCTTCGATCTGCGTCGCCATATAGAGCCGCGCGGCGCGCTCGGCGATTTTTGATCCGCCGGCCTCCCAGGATGAGCAATGGAGCCCGGCCGCCATGCTCTTTTGCATCAAGGCGTGATAGGCGGGGTGAAATTCGACGAAATCGGCGCGGTCGCCTTTGGCGTCGACGATGCGCAGGCGCGGCGGATTTTCATTGGCGAGGCGGGCCAGCGCCAAGGTCTCGGCGCCGCCGAAATCCTTGCCGAATTGCGGCAAGGCGGCGGCTTTCGCATCGACGCCCGCACGCGCGAGCGCCTCGCGCAACGGAGGATCGTTGTCGTAAAGATCGATATTCTCGAAAGCAGGAGTTTGGTTGAAGGACGCCGCTTCAAAACCGCCGGCGATGTCCGCCATGGCCGCCTCGCTCTTCGCCGGTTCGGCATAGGAGGGTAGGGCGGATCGCGTCGCCTGCAAGCGCCGCGCGCCACCTCATGAAGCGAAGGGCTGCGCCAGCCAAGGCGCGGCCGGCTCCTTGTGCGGCCGCACGACCAAGACCGAGCAGTTGGCGTGCCGGACGATCTTTTGCGCGTTCGATCCGAGAAGATAAGTGCTCATCGAGGGATTATGCGATCCGACGACAATAAGGTCCGCGCCCCATTCCTCGGCCTCGGTCAGGACCTCGTCATAGACCACGCCGACGCGCATAATATGGGAGAAGCGCCCGGCCGGAATATTCGCCTTTTCGGCGAGGCGCTCGAAAAGCGAAACGACGGCCTTTTCGCGCTCGGCGCCGACGCGCGGCGGCAGGAATTCCATGAAGCTGTATGGGATTTCCGGAACAACATGGATCATCCTGACGGCGCCGTCGCTCAAGGCGGTCAGCTGAGCCGCGAGAAAAACGCCGAGCTCGGCGATCGCCGGTTCGGCGGCGTCGATCGGCGCGAGGATTTTCCTGAACATGCGCGTTCCTCCAGGCGCCGCCGCGCGGCGTCCATGACGCTGAAGGAAGCTTCAATTCGGCGTCGGATCGTTGACGCAGATCAGGGCAGGCGCGCGATTTCAGAAAATTGGCGCGCTTTCATTCGAGACGCGCCTTACGCCGGCGTCGCCGGACCGACCGGGGCTGCGCAACTGAAGGTTTTGACCGTAACGAAATCCAGATGGAGCAAGTGGTGGAGCCAGGCGGAATCGAACCGCCGACCTCTTCAATGCCATTGAAGCGCTCTCCCAACTGAGCTATGACCCCGACTAAACTCGATCCTTCTTGACCGTCTCTTGCTTAGAGCTTGCTCTTGCTTAAAGCTTGGCGAGCTCCAACTTCGCCTGCGTGACCTCCGCTTGGGTCGGGCGTCGGCGACGAAGCTTCATGCGAAGCGCGATGGCCGCGAGGAGGTGCGGCGGCTGTATAGCCGCAACCGCGCGGCTTCACAAGCTAAACATCAGCGCTCCTCGTCGTCGTCGTGGACGTCGTCAATAAGATCGACGACGTCGTCGCTGTCTTCTTCCTCTTCCTCCAGGAATGTGTCGTCGGCGACCTCGATCTCGACGTCGTCATCCGCTTCGACCACGATTTTATCCTCGCCCGGCTCGGCGTCCTCAAGCGAGACGATGTCGGCGCCGGCGCCGACTTCGGCCTCTTCATCATCGGCCGCCGCAGCGTGATGAGCGGCGCGCGACAGCGGCGCGGCGTGAAAAATCGCGCCGCATTTTGGGCAAGTGATCGGAGTTTTGTTCAAATCGAAAAATCGCGCGCCGCAATTTTGACATTGATGCTTATTGCCAAGCTCTGGTTTCGCCACAGACTTACCTCTTGAACTGACATAGGCTCCCGGGCCGCGGGCCGCCATCGCAGAACTGTGCGGGTCCGGTTAGTGATGCAAGGCGCGCGTGTCAAATGGAAGTTGCGCGGGGCGGCGGCCCAGATGACAGAGCGTCGGCCGTCGTGTTACCAGCGCTGCGTTAGGGCTGCGCAAACTTCAAGGTTTTGGCTTGTCTTTTTCCAATTCGCCTTTCGAAATCAGCCCTGGTCGAGGCTGCGCCGACGAGCCTCTCGACCCACGCTTTTGGGCCGCTGCGCGGCCGGCTCAAGCCGCCCGGCGACAAGTCGATTTCGCATCGCGCGCTGATTCTCGGCCTTCTCTCTGTCGGCGCGACCGAAATTGAAGGTCTGCTCGAGGGCGACGACGTCCTGCGCACCGCCGCCGCCTGCGCCGCGCTCGGCGCCGAGGTCGAACGTCTGGGCGCGGGGCGCTGGCGCGTCCGCGGCTGCGGCATAGGCTCCTTGCTGGCGCCGCGCGGCCCGCTTGACTTCGGCAATTCCGGGACGGGGATGCGCTTGATGATGGGCGTGGTCGGCGGCCACGCGATCACCGCCTGTTTCGATGGAGACGCATCCTTGCGCAAACGGCCGATGCGGCGGATTCTCGATCCGCTCATGCTGATGGGGGCGGAAGCGCTGTCGCAAGCCGAGGGCGGACGCTGCCCGATCCTGCTCAAGGGGACGAGCGAGCCGGTCCCGATCGTCTACCATCCGCCGGTGGCCTCGGCGCAGATCAAATCGGCGGTGCTCCTGGCTGGCCTGAATTCGCCCGGACGCACGACCGTCATCGAGACCGAGGCCAGCCGCGACCATACCGAGAAAATGCTGAAATATTTCGGCGCGGAAATACATGTCGAGCCCTTCGAGACCCATGGGCGCAGGATCAGTCTCGAAGGCCGGCCGGAGCTGCGTCCGGCGCCTCTGATCGTTCCGGCCGATCCGTCCTCCGCGGCCTTTCCCCTGGTGGCCGCGACGATCGCGCCGGGGTCCGACATCGTGATCGAAGGCGTGATGATGAATCCCTTGCGCGCGGGGCTGCTCGCGACCCTGCTCGAGATGGGCGGCGACATTGAAATCCTCGAGCGCCGCGACGAAGGCGGCGAGGAGGTCGCCGATTTGCGGGTCCGCGCGGCGCAGCTCAAGGGCGTCGACGTTCCGGCCGAGCGCGCGCCCTCGATGATCGATGAATATCCGGTCCTCGCAGTCGCCGCGGCCTTCGCGTCCGGCGAGACGCGGCTGCGCGGCCTGCATGAATTGCGGGTGAAGGAATCCGATCGGCTGGCGGCGGTCGCCGACGGATTGCGCGAAGCCGGCGTCGAGGCCGAGATCGTCGGCGACGATCTGATCGTCGCGGGGCGCGGCGGCGAGGTCGCCGGCGGCGGCCTTGTCGAGACGCATCTCGACCATCGCATCGCCATGAGCTTCCTTTGTCTCGGCCTCGCGTCGCGACGGCCGATGGCGATCGACGATTCGCGCATGATCGCGACCAGCTTTCCAAGTTTCAGGGCCGAGATGGAGCGGCTGGGAGCGCGCTTCGCATGATCATCGCCATTGACGGTCCGGCCGCGTCCGGCAAAGGAACGATTGCGCGCCGCCTCGCGCAGCATTTGAATCTTCCGCATCTCGACACCGGGCTTCTCTATCGGGCGACCGCGCGGGCCTTGCTTGATCAAGGTCGCGATCTTGCCGATCGCGCCGCCGCGATCGCCGCCGCGCGGGGCCTCGGGCTCACCGACTTTGATGAAGCCGCCTTGCGCGGGCCGGGCATGGGGGAGGCGGCCTCGATCGTGGCGTCAATCCCCGAAGTGCGCGGGGCCCTCGTCGAGATGCAGCGCGGCTTCGCCCGCCGTTCGGGCGGCGCCGTGCTCGACGGACGCGACATAGGGACGGTCATTTGTCCGGAGGCGCGCGCAAAAATATTCGTGACCGCGAGCGCCGAGGCCAGAGCTACGCGCCGCGCCCTGGAGCTGAAAGGCCGCGGCGAAAAGGTCGATTACGCCGGCGTGCTCGAAGACATTCGCAGGCGCGACGCGCGCGACAGGGAGCGCGCCGCCGCGCCTTTGAAAGTCGCGGACGACGCCGTCGTGCTGGATACGACCAAGCTCGACATTGAAGCCGCGTTCAAGGCCGCGCTCGCGATCGTCGAATTATCCGCGAATGGCGAGGCTCTCGCGGCGCAAACCGCCGGGTCGGACGCATTTCGCTGAAGAGTTTGCTTTTGGGCTTTTCTTGATTGGATCGGCGCATCCGATCAGGAAAAAGCTCGAGACCGCAATCTTAGAGCCCGTTTTCGGCTCGGCGGTCGTCCGTCCTGTAGGAAAACTGTGGGGCTGTGTCTAAAATATTTGGTCGGAGTGAGAGGATTCGAACCTCCGACCCCCTCGTCCCGAACGAGGTGCGCTACCAGGCTGCGCTACACTCCGACGCGCGGCGGATTTTCTTGATCGGCCACATCCTGATACGCCGCCTTATAGCCGCGCCCCGCCCTGTCCGCAAGCGGCTAGAACGTCAGGCGCGGCTCTTTATGGACGGTTCGACGCTCACGGCAAGGCGAGCGCCACGAAGCGCACTTCTCCCTGGGCGCTGGCGACAAGAAGCAAGGCCGATTTCTTGCCGCCGCTTTTCAGCGCCTGCAGCTTCCTGGCGACGTCGGCAGGGTCCTTGACCGGCTCCTGATTGATCTCGACGATCACTTCACCCTGCTGGATATGCTTGTCGGCGGCGGAGGAGTCGGGATCCACATTGGTCACGACGACGCCGGACGCGACGCTGTTCTTGATCGAGAATTTCTGCCGCAGTTCGTCCGTGAGCCCCGAGAACTCCATCCCCAGCGCTTTCTCGACGGCCCCGGCCCCCGGGCTCTTGCCTGATTCGCCGCGCTTGACGGCGGCCTTGACCGGCTTCTCATTGTCCTCCAGGCGCCCGAGCTTGATTGTTTTCGTGACCTCCTTGCCTTGCCGCAGGACGACGACGTCGACATCCTTGCCGACGGGCGCCGAGGCCACGATCTTCGGGAGATCGCGCGATTCCTTGATCTCGACGCCGTCGAATTTGACGATGACGTCGCCGGCCTGGAGTCCCGCCGCCTTGGCCGGCCCCTTATCGTCGGTGCCGGCGATGAGGGCGCCGCGCGCGGCGCCGAGATTGAGGCTTTCGGCGATGGTCTCATCGACGTTTTGAATGCGCACGCCGAGCCAGCCGCGCCGGGTCTCGCCGAATTTCTGCAATTGCTCAATGACCGGAATGACGGTCGCGGCGGGGGTCGCGAAGCCGATCCCGATTGATCCGCCCGATGGCGAAAGGATGGCGGTGTTGATGCCGATCACCTCGCCCGCCATGTTGAACAACGGCCCGCCCGAATTGCCCTTGTTGATGGCGGCGTCGGTCTGGAAGTAATTGTCATAGGGGCCTGAATCTATGTTGCGGTGGCGCGCCGAGATGATGCCCGAGGTGACGGATCCGCCAAGGCCGAACGGATTGCCGACCGCGACGACCCAGTCGCCGACGCGCATTTTTTCGCTGTCGCCGAATTTCGCCGCCTTGAGCGGCTTATCCGGCTTGACCCGAAGCACCGCGACATCGACCTTCGCGTCCTTGCCCAGAACTTCGGCCTTCAGCTTCTGGCCGTCGGTGAAGATGACCGTGACCTCATTGGCGTCGGCGACGACGTGATTATTGGTGATGACAATGCCGGACGGATCAATGACGAAGCCCGAGCCGAGCGAATTCGATCTGCGCTCGCGCTGGTGCGGGTTCGGCTGCTCGCCGCCGCCTTGCTGGCGCCGCCGAAAAAATTCTTCGAAAAGATCGTCGAAAGGCGTGCCGGGCTCCAATTGCGCTAAGGCGGCGATCGACGCGATGGCCAAACAGAATGTGATTATCGGACGCATCTGGCCGGTGTGGCCGACCTATGTGCGCATCACGATTGGAACGGCGCCGGAAATGGAGCAGTTCCAGGTGGCGTTGCAGAAGGTGATGACGGGCGCGGTGACGGCTAGCGTCGGGGCGATTCCGAGCGCGGGAGAATTAGGCAAACGCAAGCGGAGTCTGGATGGAATCGTGTATCGGCGCTCGAGCGTGACGCGGGGGAACGATGGTTTATCCCCTTGCGGGCTGGACAGAACTTCGCCTCCACGCACTCCCCCCGTCCCGACGCGATACCATCGATTCATGCCGAAAAGACCTCCAGCAGCCCCCGCCAAGCACGTCGGAGCCATCCGTAAAACTCTCCGACTCGCGGCGCCGCACGCCTGCTGTGGCCCGGCACCCGTGGGTTTTCGCTCCGACCTCATCGGCGCCGATGACATTCCACCCGGCGTCTGTCGTCCGCGTCCTCGATCAGCGCGGCAAGTTTC
>CAWESJ010000090.1:0-7006 GCA_963811015.1 uncultured Alphaproteobacteria bacterium
AGGAAATCCGAAACGCGACTCTGGCGCCGCGACCGCGCGAAAGATCCGCTCGATTAGGGCCGGCGAACAAAATCGCTCCCTCGCCTAGAGCATGTTCCGAAAAAGTTGATCGACTTTTTCGATCAGAACATGCTCCAACTTATTGATCTTGAGCGAGTTCTTATCGATTGGATGATTCCATCCAATCGGAACGCGCTCTAGGCCTCGCCAAAGCGGGTGCGGCAATCGGTACGACGATTTGATGAATAAATCAGTTGCGAAAATTCCGCCAATGTGGAATTCGACCCCGCAAGCTCGCTTAGCAATAAACAAAGCGGCCGCCTGTCCTCGCGCGTCTTCGCTGAACATCGGCGACGCCGCGATGGGGCCGGGCATTCTTTATGTGACAATAAGTCCAGCATAGGAGGTTGCGCCATGATACAAGTCAGCTCGTGCGGAGCGAAGGTTTTGGCTCCACGCGTTGAGCCGCGCGGGTGGTTCGACAAGCTGAATTCAGGCCGCGGCTTCGCGGTCGCGGCGCTGATGATGTTGGGATGCGCGACCTTGTCGAGCGGCGCCTATGCGCAATCCTCGACGGGTCCGGCGGCGGCTTCGTCCGAGGCCTGTGAAGCCAGCTGCAAGACCGACCACGACAAATGCATCGCGGACCAGAGCTCCGAGGAGCTTTGCGCCTATGAGCTCAAGGGCTGCAAGGCGACTTGCCAGAAGAAATGACCTGCCAAAAGAAGTGACCTGCCAAAAGAAATAAGGGCGGGGCTCCAAGCGCTTTGGAGTTGGCGCCTTCAATGATCCTGGATTGATTCAATCCAGGATTCATCATGATCTAGTAGCGCACCCGCACATATTCGCCCGGCGCGTCGCAGATCGGCGGAAGCTCGCCGTCGCCCGGCAGGCGCGCGGGGACCTTCTCAGGCGATTGACGCGCGATCCACTCGATCCAGTCGAGCCACCAGCTGCCTTGGCGTTCGGTCGCGTTCTTGAGCCAATCCTCGAACGCGCCGGTCGGCGGGCCGCCGAGCCAATAGGGATATTTCGGCTTGCCGGCCGGGTTGACCACGCCGGCGATATGGCCCGATCCGGCCAGCACGAAGCGGACGTCGCCGCTGAAGAATTTGGCTCCGATAAAGACGGATTTGGCCGGCGCGATATGGTCCTCGCGGGTCGCCAGATGGTAGATCGGCAAAGCGACCTTGGCGAGATCGAGGGTTACGCCGCCGAATGAGGCCAGCCCCTTCGCGAGGCGGTTTTCGAGATAGCAGTCGCGCAGATAGGCGAGATGGTTGGCCGCCGTCATCCGCGTCGAATCTGAATTCCAAGCGAGGAGATCGAAAGCGACCGGCGCCTTGCCCCTCATGTAATTGTTCACGACGAAGGACCAGATGAGATCCTCCGGCCGCAACATGTTGAAGGCGTTGGCCATGGCCGACGCCTCGAGATAGCCCGTCGGGGCCATTCTCTCTTCGATGGCGCGCAGCTGCTCCTCGTCGACAAAGACCTTGAGATCGCCGGCTTGGCTGAAATCAGTCTGCGTCGTGAAAAAGGACGCGCTCTCAATTCGCTCGTCGCCCTGTTCAGCCATATAGGCGAGCGTCATGGCGAGCAAAGTGCCGCCGATGCAATAGCCGATCGCCGTCGTCTTTTTTTCGCCGGTCGCTTTCTCGATGGCGTCAAGCGCGGCGAAAATCCCTTCGCGCATGTAATCCTCAAAGCCCTTGTCGCGATGGCGCGAATCCGGATTGACCCAGGAGATGATGAAAACCGTGAGGCCTTGCGACACCGCCCAGCGCACGAAGCTTTTTTCCGGCGTGAGGTCGAGGATGTAGAATTTATTGATCCATGGCGGAATGATCAGCAATGGCCGCTTGTAGACCGTGTCGGTCGTCGGCGCATATTGGATCAATTCGATGAGATCATTGCGGTAGACGACCTTGCCCGGCGTCGTCGCCAGATTCACGCCGACCTCGAATTTCGAAGAATTGTAACGGCGGATTTTGAGCGTTCCTTTGCCGGCCTCAATATCCTCGGCGAGGAAGGCCGCGCCGCGGACGAGATTGTCGCCGCTCGTGGCCCAGGTCTCCTTGAGAAGCTCGGGATTGGTGGCGAGGAAATTCGACGGCGACAGGGCGCTTGTCAGCTGCCGCAAGTAGAATTTCGCCTTGTGGCGGAGCTGAGGATCGAGAGCCTCCGCGCGATCGACGAGATCATTGGCCCAGCTCGACAGCATGGCGTGGGCCTGCCGGAGAAAGTCAAAAAGCGGGCTTTCGCGCCATTCGGGCGCGGCGAATCTCTTGTCCGCAGGATCAAAAGGGATGAGCGGATTTTCGGTTTCGCCGGACAGGCGGCGCAATGTATGCGCCCAAAGGGCGATGAAATTCGCCGCCAACGCCGATTGCGCCTCGACGCTTCGCGACGGATCGCTCATCCAATGTTCGGCGATCCGGCCAAGCGAGCGAACCGCATCGCCGACTTCGCCCGAAAGGCCGCTCTGGATGTCGCTCTCCTCGCCCGGCTTGAGCATGGAGGCGAGCGCCCTGCCACTTTGCTCGACCAGCCGCGCGACATTATAGGTCAGGCGTTGAAAATCCGGCTTTGCCGCCTCGGCCTGGCTCGCGGGAGCGGCGATCGCGGCCTGCGCCGCCTTGCCGCTCTCTTTGGCTTCGGCGCGGGCCTGCGCCTTTTTGTCCGCCGCCTTGGCTTTCGAAAGTTTCTTTTTGCCAGCCGCCGCCGCGCGGCTCTTCGCCCTGCGGCCCTCGGCGTCAACGCCGGATTGCGGAATTTTTTTCGAGCTCATCAGCTATTCCAGGGTCCGACAGGTGACAGGAGAACAGGGGGCCGCGAGCGTTCGCGCGGGGACCGGCGTCAGGAAATTTGTTAACCGCCTGATATATAGCCTATTCCTGGGCGCATGAAAGGTCTCCGGCGACGCCGGGCGGTCCCGCTTCGGTCACAATGAGCGCGTAGCGTGGCTGCGGGCGATCAGATGGCGAGGCCCAACCCGGCGGATCGCGGACGAATGAAACGATACTGGCTTCCACCTTTGGCGCGCGCGGCTTTGCTCCTGACCGGCGCCTTGGGCCTGTTTGTTGTCGCCGGCTCCGGATTGCGGGCGGAAGACGGCAAAAGCGGCGGCTCGCCACTCGACACGATCATGCGCACGAAAATATGGGCTGACGTGCCCGAGGCGAAGGATTTCGTGCGCCAGTCGCGCCCTCCGATCGATGCGCTCGACTACCAGCCGACCGAAAGAACGGATCCCGAGCGGCCGCCGCCGAAAACCAAATCCGAGCTCGAGGCGCTGCGGA
The DNA here is from genome assembly GCA_963811015.1 of uncultured Alphaproteobacteria bacterium. Taxonomy (GTDB): domain Bacteria; phylum Pseudomonadota; class Alphaproteobacteria; order Rhizobiales; family Beijerinckiaceae; genus Methylocapsa. The sequence goes on from CAWESJ010000090.1 coordinate 3,303, forward strand.
GCGAGCTTGAAAAAGGCGTCGCCCATAATGAAGCGAGCGCCGGTCGGCGCAAGCCGGCGAAGTCCGCCGCCGCATCGAATGCGCAAAAGACGAAGATCGAGAACAGCCGGCCGAACTGAGGCGGCGGCGATCTTCTTGCGCGCGGCGGCGAAGGTCTGGCATTCCCCTTGCGTCGTGTCCCTCCACGAGCTTCGCGCGCTTGCCGCTTTGCGCAAGCCATGGTTCAAGCACGCCATGAATGGTCGGGGTCCGACGCGAAGCTGGTTTCGGCCGAAAGTCGAGATCACCCCGCGCCGGGCTGGAGCTTGGAAATCCGGCTCACGCAATTTGACGAAGGACGCGCAATGCGAGTTTTGGTGATAGGCGAGGGCGCGCGCGAGCACGCATTGTGCTGGAAGCTGATTGAATCGCCGCTGGTCGACGAGCTTTATTGCTTGCCGGGGGGCGACGGCGTCGCCGTCGTCGCCGAATGCGTGCCGATTTCCCCGACCGCCCTGCAAACCATTCTGAGCTATTGCGACGAAAACGACATCGAATTCGTGATCGTCGATTGCCGCGAGGCGATCGAAAAGGGCCTTGTCGATATGCTGAACCGCAACGGCTATCCGGCCTTCGGGCCCGATATGGGCGGCGTGCAGCTGGAGACCGCCAAAAGCTTTTCGATGGAGTTTTGCGCCCGCCACAATATTCCAACGCCGCGTTTCGCCTCCTTCACGAATGCGGAGGCCGCGCTGCGCTATTTGGACGAGGTTGGGCTGCCCGTGGTGATCAAGGCCGACCGCCCCGCTATTGGCGAGAAAGCCGCGATCTGCGCGACCAAGGCTGAGGCTGAGGCGGCGATCGCGGCGCGCTTGTCGGGGCCGGACGAACCCAAGATCGTCATCGAGGAGTTCCTGACCGGCGAGGAAGTCGGCTACGCCGTCATCACCGATGGCCATGTCGCCCTGCCGCTGACTTCGACGACGCCGCGTTGGGATGGCGAAGCCGCGCCGTCTCGCCGCGGCTGCTTGTCGCCCGCGCCCGCCGTGACCGCTGAGATCGAGCGCGAGATCGTCGAGCGCATTTTCATTCCAGCGGTCAAGGGGATGAAGGCCGAGCGGAAAATGTGCAAGGGCCTGCTCTCGGCCAGGATCATGTTGACCGCCGAAGGGCCGAAGCTTTTGGATTACAGGGCGAGCCTTTCGGATCCGGATTGGCAGGCGATGGTGCTGCGCGTGCAAGGCGACCTCATGCCGGCCATGGTCTCCTCCTATGACGAGATGCTCTACCGCTTCAATCCATTTCGCTGGCAAGACGAATCCGCGGCGGTCGTCGTCATCGAGACCGACGGGACGGTCGATCCGGAAAAGGTCGCGGCGGCGGTCGACGCGGCGGAAATCGCCGATAGCGATATTGTCGTGTTCCAATCCTATCAGGATCGCCTGCTCGCGGTGACCGCTGCGGGCAAGGATCTCGCCGACATGCGCAAGCGCCTTCGCGCGGCAGCCGACAGGGTGGAGCAGGTCCTGCAGGCGCAGTGAAGGGCCTTCCTGCCGGCTGTCGGAAGCGCCGCCGCAACAGCCGAGTTTCGCGCGGCGGCGGCGGACCGGCGCGCGCGCTATTCGTCGAAGTCGGGGATCATCTTGTTCAAGGTCCGCACGATGCTCTGCGCGCCTTTGGTCATCGCCTCATAGCAGCCGTTCGCTTCTTCGCACGTGTCGAAGCCATCGTGATCGAACCGGACATGCGTGCCGCCGTCGGGATTGGGGGCGATCGTCCAGGTCGCCATCGTATTGATATAGCGCCCGAAGCTTTTCAGCTCTTCATGTCCGCCCTTCCAGGCGAAGGAAATTTTTTGGTTTTCCTCGACTTCGAGGACCTGGCATTGAAATTCCCCATCCCAGCGCTCGATCGGCCGGCTGCGTAGGGTGAATTTATGCCCGAACTCGGGGACCAAGTCGTTTTTCATGAACCAGAGCGCGATACATTCGGAATCGGTGAGCGCCCGCCAAACTTTTTCCACCGGATAGGGCATGTCCGCTTCCACAACAATGGAGCGTTTTGCTTCTGTTTCCGTTGTCTCCGTCACGCGTCCATCTCCTCAAAGAAGCCGTCGCTCGAGCGTCCGGACACGGACGCTGGAACGCGGCGAAAGGTTGTCGCCGGCATGATTTTCCTGCGCAGCCGGAAGACGGCTGCGCCGCTATTGCGCCTGATTCTGAAGGCAGGATTTGTGCCATTGGCGATGAATTACGCTTGCGCCGCCGCCGGCCGGTCACAGCAGAGCGGCCAGGCGCGCGAAACAGGCCTCGTTCTCGCCGGCCCCGCCGCCGCGCCGCAGGGCGAGCAGGGGGGCGGCGACGAAACCGGCGAGAGCAGCCAGCGTCGCGTCGAGCGCGACCGGGGATGCTTCCGAACTCATTGACCACAATCGCGCGCAGCTCCAGCCCGCGATGAAGCAGCGCGTCGATCCCTGACAAAATATGGCTGAGCGCGCCGAGATAGGTCCCGCCGACGAAGATCAGCGGCAGGCCAAGCGCCGCCATGAGGTCGAGCGTCGTGCTGCGCCCGTCAAGCGGGACCATGACCCCGCCGACGCCCTCGATCAGCAGGACGCCCCCGCGCGCCGCGACCGCCGCGCGGCAGCGTTCGATCACCTCTTGCGGATCAATGGCGAGGCCTTCCGCGCGGGCCGCCATATCGGGAGAAAGCGGCGCGCGAAAACGCCAGGGCGAGATCCGCGCGAGTTCGCTCGCGGTCGTCTCGCGTCCGAGCGCTTCGAGAAGGACGGCGGGGTCGCTGCCTTCGGGCGCCGCCGGATCGAAGCCGCTGACGACGGGCTTTAGCGCGTCGACAGGGGCTCCGCGCGCGCGCAAATGACGGATGAGGCCGGCGGTCACGAAAGTCTTGCCGATATCCGTGCCGGAGCCGGTTATGAAGTAGCTGGGCATAGGTCAACGATGCAGGTCATGGCGCATGCGCCTTTCGCGCCGGCTTGAAGGAGGCGAGCGCGGCGACGGCGTCGGCGAGCCGCGCGATCTCTTCGTCGGCATGCGCGGCGGTGAAGGCGAAGCGCAGGCGCGCGGTTCCGGCGGGCACGGTCGGCGGCCGGATCGGGGCGACGAGAAAGCCTTGCTCGGCCAATGCGCGCGCGGCGTCCAGGGCGTCTTCCGGCTCGCCCAGGATGAGCGGCACAATCGGGCTTTGCGCCGCCGGCAATTCGAGGCGTTTGGTGAAAATGCGGGCCTTCTCGACCGGCTTTCGCGTTAATTCCGGGTCGGCTTCGATAATGTCCAATGCCGCGATCGCCGCCGCCGCCATGGCCGGGGGCAGGCCGGTCGAATAGATGAGCGTGCGCGCGCGGGTCTTGACCAGATCGATCACAGGGCGCGACGCGCATAAATATCCGCCATAGCCTCCGATCGCCTTGGACAAGGTTCCCATTTGCAGGGGAATGTCCACCTTCGCGCCGGCGGCGAAGGCGGATCCCCGCCCGTCGCCGAGGACGCCTAGCCCATGCGCGTCGTCGCTCATGAGCCAAGCGTCAAAGGAGGCGCAAAGGGACGCGAGTTCGGGCAGAGGCGCGAGATCGCCGTCCATTGAAAACACGCCGTCGGTGACCAGCAGGGCGCGGCGAAAGCCGGCGCGCGCGCCGGCGAGCAGGCTTTCCGCGTGAGCCAGGTCATTATGAGCAAGACCGAGAACTGAACGAGTAGGCTACACAG
>CAWESJ010000091.1:0-6308 GCA_963811015.1 uncultured Alphaproteobacteria bacterium
GCGAATGATGTTGCGCATAGCTCAGCCTTCACTTGCTCTCGATTGCAGTTTTGATGGAATGCCCGAAAACTTCCGCGACCTCCTCGCCCTTGGCGTGCAATGCGCCGCCGAGAAAGGGCCGAGGCGGAATCTTGCTGGTTCCAAACTCTTGAAACTTGGCCTTGGCGTCATTCGTCCCCACATAGCCGAGATCCGCGCTCTCGACCTTGTGCTCTATTGATCGCTGGAGCTCGCCGGTTCTCAAAAGCGGATCGTTCGGCGTGAAGCCCTTGCGAACACGATCTTCTTGGGTCGCCTCGGCAAGCTGCGGCCAGTTATAGCCGTCGCGATACGTGCCGATCGCGGCCTTGGCCTCCTCCTCCAGGATGACGCATGCTTTCTCCATCGCCCGCTTGCGCTCCTCATGCAGGGCCTCGGCGAGCCCCGCGAAGGCCGCGCCCAGGGCGGCAAAGGATGAGAATTTCGTCATTCTGAACCGTCCAATTTGAGCGGCGCCGGAACGGGATGCGCGGTCGAGGCCGGCGCCTCGTCCCCGCCGCTCGCGAGAAAGCGCCGCGCCTGACCGGATCGTTCGCGGATCATCCGGTTGACATGAGTCTCGACGGTTTCGCCCGGCTTATCGCTGGCGTGGTAATGGCCGGGAGAGCCCGCATTGACGGTCGAATAGAGATCCTTGATCCCCATCCCCGGCTTGAACCCGCGCCCTTTCAGATAGCGTTCGACCGCGCCCATTTGTTCCGTAAACGACTGTCCCGGGTGCGCGCCGTACTGCGCCCGCTCGGTCGGGCCGAACTGGATTAAGCCCGCATATCGGCCGCCCTTGCCGCCCCATTGGCCGGGGCTAAACGTGCCGCCCGTCTCGTAGGCGATGACGGTCGCCAAATCCTCCGGCGTCGTGCCCAGCCTCTTGGCCGACTCGCGGATCGCTTGCGCGTTCTCCTTGGTGAAATACTGGTTTGTGCTGCCGCTATGCCTGCCGTCATGCGCGACGTGTCCAGGCGACGCGCCTTGCTCGGCGATATGCCGATCACGCTGCTTGCGGCTATGATCCGCGAGAGAAGCCCCCTGATGGCCATGCTCGGCCTGAGCGGCCATGTGATGCCGAGCCCGTTGCCGATGGCTATGGTCGGCCGGCGCCGCGCCTTCGTGATGGCGCGCATGGTGCTCGCGCGGGGTCGCGCCGCCGCCTATATGGCCTGGCGTCGCGCCATCGGCCGCCCCTTCATATTCCACCCGCTCGCTCGCCAAGCTCGACGATCCGCTCGCGTCGAATTTGAACAACGAGACGACCGTCGCAAAAACGCGGCCGTCCGCAATAAGCTTTGTATGAAGCTCAATGTCTCTCATTGCGTCGTCGGGTTCCAGCTCGGCCCCATCCACGTCCCGCGCAGAGTCAGCGCCCGCCGCCGAGGTCGGATAGGTCGAATTCGACACCATCTGTCCGGTCACGATTTGCGCCATTTTGCGGCCATCGAGCATCACGCTGTTGTTGATCACAACCGGTTGATCGCGCGGCGGCGGGACGAGCGAATAAGGTCTATGATCAAACGGAGAAGGCGAACCATCCGCTGGCGGCGGCGAGCCCCGCCGCATTCGATCGAATACCGAACTTGTCGGCTCGCCCGGCGCATCGCCAAATAGGCTCGGAAACGAGGCTTTAATCCGCGTGGCAATCTCTTGGATCATCTGCGTCAAGCCCGCCATGATTTGGTTGCCCAGCGCCGACCAGTTAGTCGTTTTAATTATCGTCGTCACTTCGGCCGGCAACCTCCGCAGCCACGCCCCGATCATGTCGTTAATCCGCACAACATCGTCGCTGAAGGCCTGCGATTTTATGTAGTTAAATCCCTCGACGACTTTGCCCCAGTTTGCAGCCGCAAGCCCCGTCACGGCCCCTGCGATGGCGCCTATCGCCATACCGGCCGCGATGCCTGCCGGGCCGCCGAGAATGCCAATGCCCGCGCCCAGCGCCGCGCCGCCGAGCGCGCCGCCCGTCGCCGTAGCAAGGCTCGCCGCAAGCTGCGGATGCAGGTCAGCCGCCGCGCCAAGATCCGAAATCACGCTCGTCATATCGCGAAGGAAGGGGACAACCGATTGCATCATTGGTGCGCCCAACGCTTCCTGGAAACTTTTCCACTGTTTCCAAAACGCATCCAGCGCGTCTTTGGGATTGTTCAGCAAATTTTCATACCCTTGGTCCACCGTAGGAACCTTCACGGCATTCGCCATATCGCGACGTGCCTGCGCAACAAATTCAGGCTCGCCAAACTCATACGCCTGCCGCCTGGAATTTCGGTCAGGGAACATTTTATTCATTATTTGTTCGATCATTTTTGGATCGTTATGCGCCGCGCTCGCAACAGCGGGATAGATAACATCGCGCACCAACCCCGGAAGATCGCCGCCATGTTCCAACGCCCCCTTCACGGCGCCCAAACCCATTTGCACGCGCCCGAAATTTTGCTCCGTCACCTTGGTCATATCGATCAAGCCGAGCTGCTTCCACATGGCGAATTGTTGCTTCGTCATTGTCCGTCCGCCGCCGACAACTTGATTGAGTGTAGCCAATGACGTACCGCTAGTGTCCGGGCCCTGGTTTTGAATCGCCGTTGTGATCTGTGCAGCGCTCAGCGGATCGGACAAATTCATATTCATCCACGCGGTGCCAGCGCGCTTTGAGAAAGTAGTGAGATCGCCCGGCTTGATCTTTCCGCCCGAGACAGCAACAAGCGGATAGAGGGTGTCAATGACTTCCTGCGCCTTTTTCGGATCAGTCGCCAAGCCTTTCATCTCGATGGAACGATATAAATCGTCCGATGCGTTCTTGCCGAGCAACTTATCAATCTTTAGGGCTTCCGGCGTCGCAGCCTTCGCGGCATCGAGATTTCCAGTGATGCCGTACAGGCCGCGTGTTTTTTCGAGATATTCCGCCGCGTCTGCAGTAGGCGTGACCTTCGCCAACTTTTGATAATATTCGTGTTGAAGCTTCAGCACTTCGACGTGCTTCAGGCCTTGATTGACCATTTTTGTCTTCAACATTAAGCAGTTCCATTCCGGCAGGACCAAAACTCTTGAAAGCCGCGACAACTCCCAACACGCCGCCAGCTACGCCTGCGAGTCCAAGCGTCATCGCTTTCTGCGCGCGGTTCATGCTTTCAAACTGCTTTTCAATGCCAGCCAGATGTTTTGACAACATGCCGAGAATGGGCGTCATGCCGTCGATGACTGACAGCTTTATCGCAAGATCGTAAACGCCAGCGCTCATTGGCCTGCCCCCTCAACAACGCCTCGCAACGCCGCCGCATACTGCTGCAGCCGGCGGCCAGCCGAGACCGCGATCTCGCGCTCGGCATCGCTAATTCCGGCGATCGCCGGCTCACGCATCAAGCGATCAAATGCGGCCTCGGCCGCGATACAAGCCTTCGTCGCCGCCTGTAGATGATGGTCCGCATCGCCGATGCGACGGGCGAATATTTCCGCAAGATGCTCAACTTTGCCCGTAACCATCTCAAACCCTCATCGTCATGTTGGCCGGCGCGGCCGAGATGCTCGACAGCTTGCCTTTCAGGCGGAGCCGGTTGCGTCTCGACCTGCCATTTCGCGCCAGCCCGGCGGAGTGTCCGTCTGACGATGCAGGTGTTTTTTGAACGAGCGCACCGCCTGCTGACGCCCGCCGCCGGAGAAGAACCAAGACCGGCGGCAATCCATGCTATTTCTTCGTCGGTCGCGGCTCTCCAGGACGCCCGCCCGGCACAGGATGAACGCGCCCGCCGTTCGTCTCGACTTGCCCACCGTTCGCCGGACGCCCATCGGGGCGAGACATCGGCTTTTCAATCTTCGTCATGTTAGCTCCACGAGCACTGGCAACCGCCCCCGCATTCGCCGAGAACGTCAACGCCGCTACACGAGCCCGAAGCGAAAGCGGCGGCTCCGCAACAGGTCCGACCGGAAACGCCTTCGCCATGGTCAGCGCCTGTCGATCAAGCCGGCGCGATCGAGTGCGGCCTTGACGGCGATGCGCTCTTCGATCCGAAGATTAGACCGCCCGAGCATGTCATCGAGGCGGGCGAATTTGATCGGCCCCGACAGGTCGATACCGGCTCGCTTAGCCGATGCGGCGATGCTGCGGACTTCCGGCGAGGCGAGCGCGGCCTGAAGGTTCAGCGGCTGCGTGGTTTTGACGGCGTGAATTTGCATTTTTCAGGCTCCATTCTTGGCGAAGGTGATGTCAACGATTTGGCGCTCCAGAGGATGTAGTCGATCGTAGGTCAGATCGTCCCTGGCAATCGGGTCATGCGGCTGAAATTCGAGCATGTCAGCCGGTGCCCGAGGGTCTTGCGCCAGCGCACGCGCAAAGGTGTCCCAAACCTTGCGCGCCGCCGTGATCTCGGATTGAACCGCCGCGACAGGCAAATCGTCCAAGCCGCTCGACCCGGCCAGATCCGGCAACACCGCAACCAATCGCCCCGGCCGAGGCGCGCCAAGCGCGGCGTCGAGCCCGGCGATTTGCGTCATGATCTCGCGAAGGTTTTCCTGCGCGGTTGCATAGTCCGCGTAGAGGCCCTGTGCCGCCTCCCTGACCGCCGCAGCGACGAAGCGCGGCTTGCGTGCGCGGAGACCATCAAGCTGCGCCTCGACGCGGCTTATCTCGGCCTCAAGCGCTGTAAGGGCCTCCCGCGCGACTGGCAATTCGGCCGTATTCTCCGACGCCGCCGGCGCGACGATCGCGAAGGGCAAGCCGGATCTGACACGATCCAGGATCGACATTGCCGCCGCAGTTTTGTCTTGACGATGTTTCGCCTCGACGCGGTCAAGCCGGCCAATGTGATCGGCAAGCTTTTCGCGGCCCGCGACCAAAGTCGCAAGTTCCGCCTCAACGCTCGCAATCCACGCGATGTGCCGCGCCAGCTGCGCCCGCGCCGGAGTCAGGCCCCGAACATCAACCTTGAGATTTGTCGGCGGCGCGGAGCCGTCATGCGTTATGTAGGTGACGTTGCTCATTCAGTCGGCCCTTCGTAATCTCGAACTTCGACGCCAAGTGTAGCAGAATGTCTCACGCCTTGCGCGCCGCAGTCGGCGGTTTCAAACGTTGTAAACAATAGATTTCCGACTTGATGCACGCCCGCCGCCGGCAAACGAACCGGGAGCACTGGCATCCCGCGTGCATCAACAAGGCCGCTTCGCTTGACATGGCCTATGCTGAGCTTGCCAACCAATTCGCTCAGCGCCTGCCGCAACATCCGCGTCACCATCTGCCGTAGCTCCGCTCATCCACCCACTCGCATTCGCCCGGGCGAAACGTCTTACTCGGGATAGGCTCAAGCGGCGGCAGGGGCGTATACTGGCCCGTTTGCGGATCATAACCCGGGAAACAAAGCATTCCGGCCTGAGCCTTGCCGTTCGCCAATAACAGCGCCCCTGCAACGGCATTACAGACGTCGTCATGACCGCGCGACGGATGGTCTATGCTGTCCTTGCCGCCGCGAGCCGTCCGACGCTCCAATCCCGCAAATTGCTGCAGCAAACGCGCATTATCCAAAAGCTGCGCGCGCCCACTATTCAACAGGGGGAGAGTGTCGAGATAAATCGCGGACTTCACAAGTTCCGAGCGCTCATATACGACACCGCGCTTGCTGAACTGCTCGGCCGGCCATTCGCCGCCATAATGATCGCCCGTCACACGCGAAAGCCCATAGCTTTTCAACGTCGCGCAAAACTCTTCGACAACACTCTCCGGCGCAAATGGCGCGGCTCGCTCGCGGATGCAGTCAAGAACCACCCGATCGCCTTCACGATGCGCAACAGCCAGGGTCATCGAGTCGGAACTGCCGCCGGACGGGTCGGCAAAAGCAACGTACTTCTCATGCCTCATTGGCGGGATTTCATAAACGCCACGCAAGGTGCAGGCGTCGAGCGCCTCGGCCGACACGAACGCTGCGGAATTAGCCCGGAACTGCGCATTGTACTCCGCCTCAGCGGAAACCGGATCGTCCGCGAATTGCTGCGCAAGCCAATCCCTGTCCAGGCCGGGGTTCATCACTTCGCTTGAGGCTTGCGCAACCAGAACAGCGCCGTCCACGGCGTAATGCTTCTGGTAGGCGCGCCACAATTCACCTTTGCGGGCGTACGGACTCGAGATCGCTATGAGCGGGCCGTGCGTCGTCGCCAAGCTCGGCCGGAGCGCTCGCAATATTTCAGTGTCGGGATTGGAGGACGCATCGTCCGATCGCCAGAACGCGGTTTCATCGCAGATTGCCGCGATTGCCGTTGATCCGCGCGCCGTTCTAAAAGACGCAACGCGCACCGCG
>CAWESJ010000092.1:0-4164 GCA_963811015.1 uncultured Alphaproteobacteria bacterium
GTTATGTCATACCTTGAGCAGATTACGTATTGCTCACTCGTTCAAAGACCTCCTGCACGAGGCTAGTTGTGACCGAGTGATCGGAGTAGTTGTGCAGTTCTGTCTGGACGAGGACGCTTGCGATTGGATCGTTAGAATTCGCCAGCTTCGGTGCGATCTGCACCACCGAAATGACCGGATTGTCCATGGTCATCAGGGTCACTTCGTCATAAATGCCAGGTGTCCACCGGAGCTTTTCAAAGTCGGTATCAGCTTTTTCGTCGCCGCGGTCCTGCAGGGGGCGACGCAGTCGGGCCTGGACCAGAAAAGACGCCGCCGTGCTGATGCGGCCGGTTAGCGACGATCTCGCGCAAGCCCTGATCTTCCGGCGGACCGACCCCGCATGCGCTGCGCGACGAGCTGGCGTCGCCGCCTCCAGAAGCGCGAAGCGCAGGATAGGCAGTAGCCTGTCATAGCTATAAATTTTATGGTCAATTCGGGATGAATGCGAGATTATGTTTTCGCTCGTAACGATCGGCGAAAGCCAGCTTTCGCTTGGCCCCGCAGGTGGCGGGTCGGGGCGATCCAACAGAGACAGCCATGATGTCGACCACGGCTCAACCGGTTACGCTTCCCGTCATTGATTTGCGCGGTCTGGAGACAGGAGCGAATGCGCGGGGGCTGCGCCTCGCCGAGCTGCGTCAAGCGGCGCGGGAGGTCGGCTTTTTCTATCTGGCGGAGCACGGCGTCTCCGCGTCGCAAAATGACGGCCTCCTCGCCATGGCGCGGCGCTTTTTTGCGCTGCCCGAGGCGGATAAGCGCGCCGTCGATATGATCCATTCGCCGCATTTTCGCGGCTACACCAGCGTCGGGAAGGAGATCACGCGCGGGCGGCCGGATTGGCGGGAGCAGTTTGACATCGGCGCGGAGCGCGCGTGTCCCTGGCGCCCGGGAAGCCGGCCTGGATGCGCCTGCAGGGTCCAAATCAATGGCCTCACGCCCTGCCGGAGCTGCGGCCGACGCTGCTCGCCTGGCAGAGCGCGATGACGGAAGTCGCCGCCAGAGTGCTAAAGGCTTTTGCGGAGGCGCTGGGGCAAAACCCCGACGTGTTTGAGCCTGTCTACCGCCGCGCGCCGAACCAGCATATCAAGATCATTCGCTATCCGGGCGTTGCAAGCGGGTCGGAACGGGCGGACGCGCAAGGAGTCGGAGCGCATAAGGACAGCGGCTTTCTATCCTTTGTGCTGCAGGATGCGGTGGGCGGCCTCGAAGTCGAAATGCGGAATGGAGCCTGGATCAAGGCGACGCCGCGCAAGGGCGCATTCATCGTCAATGTCGGCGAGCTCCTGGAGCTTGCGTCAAACGGCTATTTGCGCGCCACCGTTCATCGCGTCATCGCCCCACCGCAAGGCGATGAGCGGCTGTCCGCCGCATTTTTTCTCGGAGCCAGCCACGAGGCGACGACGCCCCTCCTCAACCTGCCGGATGCGTTGGCTTCAGAGGCCAAGGGACCCGATAGCGACCCGGACAATCCGCTTTTCCAGCACGCAGGCGCAAACTATCTCAAAGGGCGCTTGCGCTCACATCCCGACGTCGCGCAGCGCCATTACGCCGATCCATGACGGTCGTCGGAGCTTGACGGTTGTTGATGTCCCGCCAGTCGGCGGTCACAGCCGAGCCAAGTCTTGCCGCCTTTATGCAGCCGGCCTGCCGGGCGCTTCAAGCGCCGATCGCGCCTCTTTCCTGCAAATGCGCCGCGACGACCTTCGCCACGCCTTGCGCATGAATTGCGATTTCGAGCGCGCCGCTAATCTCGCCGAGACAGCCGCGAACGGCCGGCCCTAAAACATACAGGCTTCCATCCGGCGTATTTGTCGAAGGCGATCTGGGCCGGCCCAACGCATCCACGTCAATGCCGGAACCGAAGGCGTCGCGCGCGATCAACCCGGCCTTCGCGAGAGACAGCAAAAAGGAACTCTCCTCGATCAATGGGCCGGTCGCGCCGGTGCAATTCAAGATCGCGTCGAAGGTGCGCGTTTCGACGCCGCCCTGCCCGCGCCGCCGCAATGAGACATCAATCTGTTCGTCGCGAATTTCGGCCTTTGTCATCGCAGCGGCGAAAATCGTCAGGCTGCCGGCGCTTAATTCGCGCGTCACGAGATCATGAATTTGCGGCGCCGCCTGAAACCTATGGACATCCCAGAAAGGTCGGAGATGGCGCTGAAAGCGCCGCCGTTCCGGCCAATTCCAGGCGGCCCAGATGGCGCCATTCTGCTGGCGCGCCGCATCGAAAACGTCGGACCAGGACCTGCCCGCCGCTTCCGCCTTGCGAATCTCCCGCCGAACCGCGCGGAGCACCTGACTTGCCGGGCCACTGTCTGCGAAGGACGCTCCTGAAATCAGATCGACGGTCGCCGCGCGGACCCTTGGCGTTAGTCCCCGCCGCGAAATGGCTGTGAGCGGAGCTTGGCGCCCCTGACGGCGCAAGGACGCGATCATATCGCCCATGGTGAGGCCGGAGCCGACGATCAGCACATGGTCTGAAGATTTGACGCTGGCGACCGCGTTTGGCCGCCAGGGATTGACGATCAATCCTTCATGTCGCGGCAACTCCGACAAGGGCCACGGCAGGCGCGGCGCGGGATGTCCGGTCGCAAGCAGCAGGATGTCGGCATCGATTGATTCGCCCGAGGCGCATTCCAGCCGAAATATGTCTCCGCCTCTGGTCGCCGCCTCGACCCGCGTTTGGACATGGCGAAAGGCGACATGCGGCGCGGCAGCGGCGGCCTTGCGCAGAAGCTCGTCGACATAAAGTCCAAAGAGCGCGCGGGCGGGGAAAATCCCGCGATCGGGATAGAAGGCGGCGGGGTCCGCCTCGAGACGCCCGGCGGCTTTGATCCAGATGTCAAAACCCTCAAGCTCATCGGGCAGAACGGCCATGCGGTCGGAGGCGATATTGACTCGATGCAACAGATCTTCAGCCGAATTGGCGACGCCGGCGCCAAGAATGGCGCGCGGCTCGACAAGGATCAGGTCGCAAGGCGGAAGGTCCGGGTTGCGCAGCAGCAGAATAGCGAATGCAGCGCCGGAAAACCCGCCGCCGATAATGGCGAGTCGCGGTCTGGCGACGAATGCCTGAGCGCGCGGCGTCACCTCGAGCTCTTCGGTTGTAAGGGCCTGAGAAATAGCCAAGACTCGCTTATATCTATTCAGTCCATAGAAACTATGGACATTATAAATCATCGATGTCAATCTAATGCGACTAGGCGCGAAGCGAGGAGCTTGTGATGCTGAGGCGATGGATTAATGCGGCTTTGTTGGTCTTGGCCGGATCTCTGTCGGTCGAAGCCGCTTGGACAGCCGCCGCTGCAGCGAGGGAGTCCGGATCGACCCACTTATAATCCGTTGAGCCTCGCCTTGAGGCAACAAGGCCTGCTTGAAAAGGCGTTCGCCGACGACGGACAGCCAATCCATTGGGTCAAGACGCGGGGCTCCAACAATGCGCTCAAGGCCTGACATTGGAATCGCGGTCTCAACCGCGATTCCAATGTCAGGCCTCCTTCTTGTCGGCAGGACCGTCCGGACCCACGCCGTTGAACTTGCCGCCTGAGACCAGAACCCGTCACAGGTCGTTGATTCTATGGTATGTTTTCGCCATAAACGTTGGTCCCCGCGCCGCATCTTTTTTCGCGGGCGCGCAGGCGCGGTCCATGATGATGCGCAGCGTTACCCGCCTGAGCTGGCGCGGAGCGTCCTGGACGTGCCCGAGCAAGGCGCAAAGCTGATGATGGTGGGTTTGGAAGCGATAACGCAGATGAGATCTGAAAATGGATAGTTTCTCTCCTTTCGGCGAGTCTCCGCGCCTAGAAGGGCGCAATGTCCTCATCACAGGGGCAAGCTCCGGAATCGGCAAAGTTACAGCGATTGAATTAGCCCGATTAGGCGCAAATGTTTATGTCGCAGGACGATCGGAGCATAAAAATAAAATTGTTATCGACGAAATCCGGCAACTCACACAACGCGACGCCGCGCAGTGGATTCCTTTGGATTTAAGCGATTTCGCGTCTGTTGGAAAATGCGCCGAAAGTTTTTTAAAATTGAATATGCCTTTGCATTTGCTCATCAATAATGCTGGCCTTGCAGGCGCTAAAGGCGTCACCAAGAATGGCTTTGAGCTGGCTTTCG
>CAWESJ010000093.1:0-14882 GCA_963811015.1 uncultured Alphaproteobacteria bacterium
AAGGCATTGCGGTTGTCGCAGATGTTGGTCTGGCCGCGCAGGCAGTAGGGGCACTCGCCGCAGGAGACGGTGGAGTCAAAGGTGATGCGATCTCCAGGTTGAAAGCCGGCCACTCCGGCGCCGATTTCGGCAACGGTTCCGGCGGCCTCATGGCCCATGACGATGGGAGGAATGCGCCGTCCAGAGGAGCCGTCGAAGCCATGGACGTCGCTGCCGCAAATGCCGCAGTAAAATACCGCACGAAGTCGCAGGCCGGGCAGTGGAACAATTGCCCGCGGCAACATCCGTCTGCGGGGCGCCACAGCGCGGGCGATAGCGATTAAGACGTCAACGAGTTCCATGTCAGGCTCCGACGGGCTGTCCGAGTCGCCGCTTGACTTCATCGAGCATTTCGGCGGTGCGCGTGGCGCCGCAGCGGGTGACGCCGAGGGCGCGGACTTTCAGCAGGGTATCGAGATCACGAACGCCGCGGGCCATTTTCACTTGCCCGCATACGCAGGCATATGCCGCGCATCGAGCGCAAAATCTTCCATGGTGGCCCCGTGGGCGCGAGCCTGGTGGAGGTTTTCACCCTCGGCCGTCGCAGTTCGCCGCGAGGAGGTCGCACAAGGCGATCTTCTGGGCGTCGTTGAGGTACGCATTCTCAAAGATGACCTTGATCTTCTGCCCGGCGTCATGCACCACGGTCACCAGTTGGGCGATCTCTTCGCGCACATAGCCCCAGTTGCCACTGAGCACCTGGCTGATATTCACCACCATGTCCAGTTCTTCGCCGCCGTCAGCCAGCGCCTGGCGCGCCTCGGCGACTTTGATCGCCGTCGTATGCCCACCGTGCGGGAAGCCGATGGTCGTGCTCGCCTTGACCGTGCTGCCGCGCAACAATTCCGCGCACCGCGCCAATCCGAACGGCATAATGCACACGCTGGCGGTATCATAGGTCAGCGCCACCTGACACCCGGCTTCCAGTTGTTCGTGGGTCAAAGTCGGATTCAACAGCGAATGATCGAGTACATCTTCGCGATATCGAGGTAGGTATAGTCCATGACAACTCCCTTGCAATTTTGGATTTTCGATTTTCGATTTTTGGATTGCTTCTCATACGTGGCGCACATTTTGAACGCGTGCGCTTTCTGGCAACAATATCTCGGTATATTGCTCGCCATCTGTAAGCGAAAAACGGAGGTGGGTCCCGGCGTGAGCTTGTCGAACGCTTGAAATATTTCGGTATCCGGTCGGTCAGAGCCTTCAAGGGTGATCGAAAAATGCGTGCCCGTCACCGCTTTCCGCGTCGTCAATAGTGCTTTGAATCCCGCCCATGCTTCGAATACTTGTTTTTTCCGCACCGCCATACAGTGGCTTCAGCCACGATATGACTATAGCAACAACTCCTCGGTTTGTCAAGACAGGCGGCGCAAAAAATAGGCATCCGGCAACGCTCATATGCCACATAAACCGCCAAGACACAAAGTAATTGGTTCTTTGCGTCTTGGCGGCTTGGCATGGACATTTACAACAAGGTTCTGTCCCCGCGCGCGGGCTAATCTCGATCGCGGCGGCGTTGCTGCTGCGTCGCTCGGCTCGCCGCTCCGCGTTGCCACCGGCCCGGGCGGCGCGGGATGATGATTGATGTTGGGCCGTATTATTCCACGCCGAGTGGTCGTAGCGCGGCCGCGGCGGATGAGACGGCGGCGTATGGTGCTGGTCATACGTCGGAATTCGCGGCGTATAATATGCCGGCGGCGGACTGACGACCACCGGCCTGGGCGGCGCGTAACAATACAAGGACATCCACTGCGAGTTTGGTCAACTGTGGACCGGTGCTTTGCGGCGGCTGTACCGGGATGGGCGTCGGCGTTTCAGGCGCCGGAGTATCGTTGTTGTCGGAGGTCTCCGGCGGGTTCGAATACTCACCGGTGCAGATGGCGGCGTGACGTCGGGCAGCCTCGTATCGACCGGGTCCGCCGTGCTCTGCGGCGCGCGTGAGGAAAGTCCCGCGGCGCGCAAGGCCACCAGGAGGGTGTCGCCCATGGTATTGATGCGCGTTTCCCAGCCATGGGCATCCGAGGGATCGATTAAGCATTTGGCGGCGACGCCGCGCACCACTTGCCCGGTGCTCGCTTCGACCAATCGCACGCTGACTTGCAATAATCCGCCGGGCGCTTCCAGAGAGGAACCCAGCAGTAGATAGCGCGCGTTCACATAACTGCCGAGTTGCGACATTGAGGAGGGCGCGGTGATGCCGCTGGCTTCCAATTTCAATTCGCCCACCGCTTTTTCCAACTGCGCGCGCTCGACCAGCGCGATTTCATCGGACGAGGCCAGTTTCGTTTGCAGCGTTTCGGTAAACAGCGCGCCGTAGGGGCCGCTCATCTCGGGAATAGCAATCCAGCCACGATTCGCCGCGCCTCAGACGTGGACAGGACGGCTATCTCGGTCGGGGCGGATGCCGTGTCGTCCGCCGCCACGGCGGGCAGTCCCATGCACTCGGGATGCTGCATATTGACGATTCCTGCTTGGCAAGCATATCCGAAACGCGCTTGGTGAGATACTTGGACAGCGCGGACAAGCAAATATCGCCTTGATCGTTGACGGCTTGGTGGTGGAGGGCTTCCAGCAACGCGCAGGAAAACCAGGTGTTCCCCCCATAGCGGCTGGTGTAGGAGCGCTCGCCGACCTCGCTGCTAAACAAGGTCGCGGCCACGCCGCCGTTGGCGTCGCGCAGCACGGCATCGTCGTGATACGCCTGGCTCATGGGCACGGTGAAATCGGCGCCGGCGCCCAGCGAGGCTCACGGATTCGGTATCAAGCCACAATTGGCGCTCGCGACAGGGTAGCGCGCTTAGCGTATCGCGCAGCCAGAGCAGGCTGATGCTCCCTTGCGCCAGATCGACCGAATCGTGCAGCACGCCCACGTCCATCAATAACAGCGAGGGGGCCGTCGGCCCATCATATTCATGCCCGCTGAAAAAGACGATCACGCGATGATTTTCCCCGACCTTCTGCTCCAGCGCCTTAATGGTAGGGATGATCGTCTTCCGCGCGACGGGCACCGGTCACCATCCGGCGTATCCGAGGTAAAGGTGGTCACGGTCGTGGTAGACGGTTGCAGATTGACCAACGCCTGCGACACGGCGCGTGCGCTCTCCGCCGCCGCGACGAGCTTTGCGGGATGATGGATATACACCCGACGCCAATCGACACCACCCACGTATTGGCTGATGCGGCGAGCGCAAGGACGAAGCTGATGGCGAGCACACTTGAGAGCATAAGTTGTCGCACGACGTCCTCCTCCCAGCGGGACCAACGACCGCGTCCTGCTGCTGTACTATTATTCCATATTCCAGCCGTTGGTTTGGCTGCATTCATTAAATTTTTTCTGGGCTCAGCAAAAAATAATGGCCATTTTGACTTGTTCGCTTGCCCGTGGGCGTTGTTGCGCGTCCTTCAAATATGTGCTCGATATGTGTGCGGACGCTCGCCTAGCCCACGGACAAGCGCCCGACGTCAAAATTGGACAATTATTTATGTGAGCCATGAGTTCAATCATAAGAAAAATAAGGCGTTTTTAAGCGTGAAACCTTGTCAATAGTCGGGTGCCGGCGCTTCCGCGCGGACCTCTCTCCCGGCCTCTCCCCTGCATGGGGAGAGCACACTCAGGCGTCGCTTGGGTGGTGGGGATGAAACTTTTGCGTCGATCTGGTATGGTAGGGGGGCGTGTCCCGAGCAGAATTACCGAACCCCCCTTGTGCCATTGAGCCCGTGGAGAGCATGGTGCGGCGCAGCCGCGATGTGGCAGATGGTGTGATGCGCGGTGGCGAACCCGCGCACTCCCGGTGACAAAAGTTTTGATCTTGCCCTGCGTCGGCTCGGAACACGCTATCTTTCCCGTGAGGTGAGTATACCATGTCCCAGTCGTCTCGTCGAGTCGCGTCCCGTCGGTCCTCCGCCAAAGCGGTGCGGTTTACCAAGCGGTTTTCCTGTGTCGAAGAGATGCCAGTGATTCATCGGCATGCCGCCGGCATTGATCTGGCCGGAGCCGCCTCCCATTTCGTGGCGGTGGAGATCGGCGCGGAGCTGGAAGTGCGCGAATTTGGGGGCACAACCGCGGAAGTGCGGGAGATGGTGGCCTACGTGGTGGAGCAGGGCGTGACGACGGTGGCCATGGAATCCACCGGGGTGTATTGGATGGCGGTGTACGACCTGTTGGAAGCCGCGGGCGTGGAGGTGTATCTGGTCAATCCGACTCATGTTCAACACGTGCCTGGTCGCCGGAAAGATGATCAATTGGATAGTCGGTGGTTACAAAAACTGCATAAATTTGGCTTGCTCTCCGCCTCGTTTCGCCCGCACCCGGATGATCGTCCGTTGCAGAGTTTGTACCGCCAACGCACCCGTCTCATTCAGCTGGCCGCGGATGAAATCCGACGGATGCAGAAAGCCCTGGACGTGATGAACGTGCGCGTCCATAAAGTGCTCAGTGATCTGGGTGGGATCACCGGCATG
Organism: uncultured Alphaproteobacteria bacterium; assembly: GCA_963811015.1. Taxonomy (GTDB): domain Bacteria; phylum Pseudomonadota; class Alphaproteobacteria; order Rhizobiales; family Beijerinckiaceae; genus Methylocapsa. The sequence continues at coordinate 4,504 of CAWESJ010000093.1, forward strand.
AAGATCGTGCGCGCCATCATCCGCGGCGAGCACGATCCCGCCACGCTGGCCACGTTCGCGATCGGCGGTGCACCTGCACGGTGGAGGAGTTTGTGGCGGCGTTGACGGGCAATTATCTGCCCCATCAGGTGCTCGCGCTGCAGCAGGCCGTCGCGCGGCATGATCTGTTGCTGGAGCAAGTAGCGGCCCTCGATGCCGCGATGGAAGAGGTGTTGCGTGGGCTGCTGCCGGTGGCTGATGACGTCATCGCAGAGCAGATCGCCGCGCCCCGCCCGGCCGTGACGCCCAGTCGGCATGCGCCGGCGTTTCCCGTGGTGCGCTATATCCAGGCGCTGACCGGCAAGGATCCCACCGTGTTGCCCGGCATTGGCGAGGCCAGTGCGTTGGGCCTGTTGGCCGAGTTGGGCGGGCGCGCAAGGTCGAGCCGGTCAAGGTCAGGCGGCGCAGCATGACGGGGCGAAAATCGAAGCTTTCGATCACGCCCGATTGCAGGAACCCGATCTGAACCAGCCGGCCTTCTGGAGCCATGAGCGAAATGTTCTTTTGCAGATAGGTCCCGCCGACCATGTCGAGCACGACGTCGACGCCGCGCTTGCCAAGGATCGCCTCGACCTCCGCGACGAAATCCTGGGTTTTGTAGTCAATGACGAAATCTGCCCCGAGCGCGCGGCAAAAGGCGCATTTCTCGGCCGAGCCGGCGGTCGCTATGACCTTCGCGCCGAATTGTTTTGCGAGTTGGATCGCGGTCGAGCCGATCCCGCTGGAGCCGCCGTGAACGAGAAGCGTCTCGCCGGGGGCGAGCCTCCCGCGGGTGAAGACATTGTCGAAAACGGTGAAGTAGTTTTCCGGCAGGCCCGCCGCCTCGACGACGCTCAGCGGCTTTGGAACCGGAAGGCAAAGCGCCGCCTCAGCCAGCGCGTAATCGGCGTAGCCGCCGGAGCCCAGAAGGGCGCAGACCTCCTCCCCCTCCTGCGGCCAGCTCACGCCCTCGCCTTGCGCCGCGACGCGGCCCGAAACCTCGAGGCCCGGAATATTTGTCTCGCCCTTCGGCGGCGGATAGGCGCCGGCGCGCTGAAGGCAATCCGGACGATTGACGCCGGCCGCCGCGACCGCGATCAAAACCTTGCCCGGCCCAGGCTCCGGCGTCGCCGCCGCGCCAATCCGGATCACCTCCGGTCCGCCCTCGCCCTCGAAATAGACCTGACGCATGGAGGAGACTCTCCGCCGCTAGCAAGAATCAAGATTTGCGCGGCCAACGCCCCGCGATCAAGCCGGTTTCAGGAAGAAATAAATCGACAGAGCGACCCCAACCGCCACGACGAAGCCCTTGACGAGCGAGGCCGGCATGCGCCTTGCGGCGTAAAGGCCGACATAGCCGCCGGCTATGGCCGCGACCGCCACGATCAGGGTCAGGCGCCAATGGACGAGGCCGGCGACGGTGAAGGTGACGACGGCGGCCACATTCATGAGCACGGCAAGGAGTATTTTGAGGCTGTTCATCAGCCAGAGGTCGCGCAGCCCATAAAGCGTGAGCGCGGCGAGCATGAGAATGCCGATGCCGCCGCCGAAATAGCCGCCATAGATCGCGACAATGCCCTGGGCGGCGAAAATGCCGGCCCGCCCCAAGCGGAATTTCCCTTCGCCGGGGCGCAGGAAATTGCCGCCCGCGAAAATCGCCGTGGCGAACAGGATCAGCCAGGGAACGATGCGGCTGAACACGGTTTCCGGCGTCGCCAGAAGAAGAACCGCGCCGATGAGCCCGCCGGCGAGGCTGATCAGCGCCAGCGCCGGCACGTTGATCCGATCATCCTTCGAGGCCGCGGCGAGGCCGTCGCGGGCGATATAGGCGGTCGCGATCTGGCCGGGAAAAAGCGCGACCGTGCTCGAGGCGTTGGAATCGATCGGCGGGAGCCCGGCGGCGATCAGCGCGGGAAAGGTGAGAAAAGATCCGCCGCCCGCGACGGCGTTGATGAAGCCCGCCGCGAAAGCGGCGAGGACGACAAGCGCGACAACCATCCGCCTTCCCCCAAATCCAGCGCTTTGAACGGCTGAAGCTTGAATGTAAAGCCGGCTTACGAGAAAAACGTTTTTTCTTCGGCGGGGCGCCAAAGGTCAATGTGCGGCGGCGGCGCGGTTTGAATTTCCGTTGGCGAGCCATTGCGGACGTCCCATGCACATCGATCCACGCGCGCGCCAGATTCTGATTGACTAGTAAACAATTTGCATATAGTTTCCTAGTCAATAGGATTTAGCCATGCCTCCTGAGGTTCCCGAACTCACCGCCCATCTGGGCTACTGGCTGCGCCAGGTTTCTAATCACGTCTCGCATGCCTTCGCGCGGAAACTGTCGGCGAGAGATGTGACGGTCGCCGAGTGGGCGGTGTTGCGCGCGCTCTACGACAGAGAACCCACGCCACCTAGTCGATTGGCTGACGACATGGCGCTGACGCGCGGAGCTGTTTCGAAACTTGCAGATCGGCTCATCAGCAAGGAGCTTATCGTCAAAGAGCCAAACCCTGATGACGGCCGAGCTCACAAATTGAAATTAACAAAGGCGGGGATGCGCTTGATCCCCGAATTGGCGGCGCTGGCCGATCAGAACGAGACCGAGTGCTTCGCGCAGATGCCTGACAAAGATCATCAGGCGCTCGAACGTATTCTCAAGGACACCGTAGCCAGGCTCGGCATTGTGACAACACCGCTGGAATAGGAGAGAAGGATGGACGACCAGTCAAAACAGGTTGCAGAGCGTTGTTTGCGCGGCGCGCAGGACGACTCGATGACCTTTCCGCAAATCGTGGGAAAGTTGATCGATGACGGCTTCGAGAGCTACACAGTTGATTACCGCAGATCGACCGCCACCTATTACCGACCAGATGGCGACAGCGTTGAGTTACCCATGCACAGCCATGCGGTCGCCATTGCGGAAGCCTTTGACGCTGGCGCGGTCAAGGCGGCGATTAAGGAGGCGCAGCAGCTTTTGCACGGTTACACCTACGAGGGCTTCTGCAAAAAAGTGATGTCTGCTGGATGTGCGGGTTACATGGTGTCGTTCAGCGGTCGGCGCGCTCTGTATTTCGGCCGCGCGGCTGAAACGCATGTTGAACATTTTCCTCAATAGCTGCTGCAGCGTGGGCTTATCCAATGATCGCCTCGGCCATCCGCTTCTTGTTGCAAAACCTTCCTGCTGTGCTGTTTGTGTTCGCGCTCGTGTTAGCGGCGGCGACACGACGCGACGGCCCAGCCGCCGAGCGCTTCTTATCGTGGATTTTGTTGCTTCCCATTGGCGTCACAGGACTTTGGGCCGGGGGTTTCCATGTCTTCCTGCCAAAAACGGCCGCATCTCTCATTGGCTGGCAAGTAAGCCCGTTCCAATTCGAAGTTGGCATGGCTGACCTCGCCATCGGTATTACAGCCTGCATCGCATTTTGGCGCGACCTTGGCTTCAAGGCGGGGGCGGTCTGCGCTGCGTCCGTCTTCCTGTTGGGCGATGCAATTGGGCACATGAGAGAGATGGTCATGGCCGGCAATTTCGCGCCGGGAAACGCGGGCGTCCCATTTTACATGGATATCATTGGCCCGCTGTCGGCCATCGCTCTCTTGTTCGTCTCCAGCCGCCAAAAGCATGCCCGGAGCCTGTGATTTTTCCACCAGTACACAGGACCGCTTCCCCCCCAATCGCCCACCCACACATGAGACGCCCCAATGCCCTATTCGCAAGCCGATCTGGAAGCAGGCCTCGCCGCCTTCGGCGCGCTTCTGCAGGAGGAATATGGGCGCCCGATCGCGCATTGGGCGGGCGCCGCGCCCTGGGGCGATCTCGAAGCGGCGCAGATCTCCGGCGCGCTCGAAATTTTGATCAAGCAGCCGATCGCCGATCCGACGCCGCTTCCGAAAGACGGCGCGGGCGAGCAGAGCGCGGCCCGGCGCTGGATTCTGTCCGACGCGAAGATCGCCGACCCCGCCTTCGAGGCGAGCTGGCAATGGCGGCTACTCGCCGCGATCGACAATGCGTCAAGGAGCGGCGAGGGCCAGATGCTGACGCCCTCCGACCCCCGGCTTTTCCTGCTGCGCGTCAGATATGAACGCGAATTTCTCGCGCCCCTTGCGGCCTATTTCCTGAAATTCCTCTGCGGCAGAACGATCTTTCCGGCCATGGAAGAGGACTTGTCCCGCGCGCGCCCCATCGCCGGCCTTTTGCCGGCGCTCTCGCTGGAGCAGGCCGAGGCTCTGCAAAGACTGCCGGGCTTCGAGGACGCGAGCCCGGCCTTCGTCGCCGGGACGCTTTTCATGATCGCGCGGATGGGGACGCGCTCTTTTTGCGACTGGTGCGACGAGCGTTGCTGAACAGGCATGGCTCGTGCATTGATATCCACGGATAGTCCCGCCTTGCCGCGAGCCGGACCATGGTGCGGCGTCGGCGCGGCCGCGCCGGCGTCCGGGTTTCCGCCCGCCGAAATTGCTCGAACTCGGTCCTCGTTCGCCGGAGCCCCGCATGTCTCTTTCCGCCGCCACCCTGCTCCCGAACGACCTTGAAGCCTATTGGATGCCGTTCACCGCCAATCGAGCGTTCAAGCAGGCCCCGCGCATCCTCGCCTCCGCCAAGGACATGCACTATTACACGCAGGACGGCCGCGCGATCCTCGACGGGACGGCGGGCCTGTGGTGCGCCAACGCGGGGCATAGCCGCGCGCCGATCGTCGCCGCCATCCAGGCGCAAGCCGCCGAGCTCGATTTCTCGCCGCCATTTCACTTCGGGCATCCGAAGGCCTTCGCCCTGGCGAGCCGGGTCGCCGCCTTGGCGCCGGGCGATCTCGACCATGTCTTCTTCACCAATTCGGGATCGGAGGCGGTCGACACCGCCTTGAAGATCGCGCTCGCCTACCACAATATTCGCGGCGAAGGCGCCCGCCAAAGGCTCATCGGGCGCGAGCGGGGCTATCATGGCGTCGGCTTCGGCGGCACCGCCGTGGGCGGCATGGTCGCCAATCGGAAGGTCTTCGGCACGCTGCTCGCCGGGGTCGATCATCTGCCCTCGACCTATAATCGCGCCGAGCAGGCGTTCAGCAAAGGCGAGCCGGACTGGGGCGCGCATCTCGCCGACGAGCTCGAACGGATCGTCGCCCTGCATGACGCCTCGACGATCGCCGCGGTGATCGTCGAGCCCATGGCCGGATCGACCGGCGTGCTCCCGGCGCCCAAGGGCTATCTCGAGCGCCTGCGCGCGATCTGCGACAAATATGGGCTCTTGCTGATTTTCGACGAAGTGATTTGCGGCTTCGGACGCCTCGGGCGCGCCTTCGCGGCGGAGCGCTATGGCGTCCTGCCCGATATGATCACCTTCGCCAAAGGTGTGACTTCGGGAACCGTGCCCATGGGCGGAGTCATCGTTCGCAAGGGAATCTACGACGCCTTCATGAAAGGCCCCGACCATGCGGTCGAGCTGTTTCACGGCTACACCTATTCCGGCCATCCGCTGGCCTGCGCCGCAGGCCTCGCCACGCTCGACCTCTATGTTGAGGAGGATCTTTTCGCCCGCGCGGCGAAGCTCGAGCCCGTCTGGGCCGAGGCCGTCCATACGCTGAAGGGCCTGCCCAATGTTCTCGACATCCGCAATGTCGGGCTGACCGCCGCGATCGACCTCGCCGCCAAGCCTGACGCTCCGGGCAAGCGCGGCTTCGAGGCGATGGACCACGCCTTCCGCAGTTTCGATCTGCTTCTGCGCATCGCCGGCGACTTCCTTGTGCTGACGCCGCCGCTGATCGTCAGCGAAGCTCAGATCGGCGAGATCGTCGAAAAGACCGGCAAAGCGATCAAGGCCGTCGCTTAAGCCCTATCGTTTGGCCTTGCGACCGCCAGCCGCGCTCGGGAGCGCGTCCTGATCAGGACGCGCTCCGCGAGGCCAAGTCGCAGATCGATCACGGTTTAGGCGCGAAACGCCGCAAATCCCGGCGCGGGCGAAGGTTCATTCCGCCGCCACGGCGACGGTTTCATAGGGAATCAAGCCAGTCGCCGCACGGATCGCCGTCTCATGCGCCCGCGAAATGTCCCAAAGGCCGAAATGAACCGACCCATGCTCCTGGCTCCGGTGACGGCCGAGAACAAAGTGGTTCAGACCGCATTTTTTATAGATGCGCGCCATCGGAGCTTCATAGATCGCGGTCATTTGCGACACGCCATATTCGAGCCCGAAAAGGCACGTTCCAAGGAGGACTTCGCAGGCCGCGCGGGAGACGCCGTTCGGCTGAACCGGGCCGGTCTCAGGCACCGCGAATTGCGTGCCCTCCCAAATTGTCGGCGAAGAAATCGTGAGACCCGGAAACATATGCCGAAAGGCGCTTCCCGCCATATGCTCGGTGCTCGTGTTGACCAGCCTGACCGAACCCGCCAAAGTTCCGTCCGGCAAAAGGCTGCACACATAGACAGTGTCGTCGCGGTCGTATTCGTCGATTTCGAATTCGCCGTCCACTGGCTTGAGATCCCATTTCTTTTCGTCGATGAAGACCCTCTTGCGATGACGAAACATTTCGTCGAACAGCGTCTTCCGCTCCGCGCGCTCATAACCAAAAATAAAGCTTATCATCCTGGGCTCCCAAGGTTAGGTGTGGCCCGAGAGTCTTATTAATTGACGATTATGGCTATTCCCCAAAGCGGGGATTGACGGCTGGGCAGCCGCGGTCAGTCTGCGCGAACAGGCGGGTAAGGCCGCGATTGTGCTCTCTATGCGAGCGCCGCAACGCCCTTCGCCATCGATGCGCCGCCGAGAGTAAGGTCCCACAATCGGCCGCCCGCGGCGACGAGCTTCGGCAGACTAGTTTGCGCGGCGGCGTCTCAGCGTTTGCAACCGCACAAAACGGCTTGACGCGACCTGGGCCGAATTAACGCCAATGACGGGGCGGAGAACGCGCCAAGCGACCCCATGAGGAGCGCGCTTCGCAGGTTGCCGCTCGCTATTCGCTCGATGGTTTCGCCGGTTTAATTTCAGGCTGGACGAGGGCGCCGGCCGGCCGCGTCATCCATGGCCAACGACATTATTAGCTAAAATAAAAATATGTTCAATGATAAAAAATAATAATTATCAATAATTACAAGCAATCAATGGGCATTGTCAGCGGATCAAGCCGGCCCGGATCGCCTTGGTTACGGCATGCACGCGCGTCAGGGCCTGCAATTTGAACTTCGCGGAATCGAGATGCGCTTTGACGGTTTCGACCGAAATGCGCATCAAGATCGCGATGTCCTCGACGGTTTTTCCCTCCGCGGACCATTCGAGCGCCTCGATTTCACGTTTGGTGATCGCGTTGAGATCAATCGTCTCTTCCTCTGCGTGCATCTCATAGGCGCGCTGATGGACGTAATTGGCGATATGGACGAGGTCTCGCATAAGGTCGTAGCGGCGGCTGGCCCATTCAAAATCGCTTTCGTGGGATGTGACGCTGAACAGCGCCCAGAGGCCATTGGTCGGCCCGCGCACGGGGATTGTCATGCCCTGCTGCCCCACGCCCGCGTCCTTGGCTTCGCCAAACATGCGCAGCACCTTCTTGTCCGTCTTCGGCAGCCGAGCCCAATCGATCGGAAGAAGCGACCGCGCCCCAATGTTGTTCGCCGGATCGATGGTTACATAGCCTTGCGCCCTGTAATGCTCGGCCCAGGTCGCGCTGTAGGTCGTCGCTATAAATGGATCTGTGATGCTGCGCCCGCGAAACGACGGACAAAAATACGAGATATTCGCGAGACCGTAACGTTCGCGCACGAAAGCGATGAAACCGTCGAGGGTTTGATCGTTGAGATCCGCATCAAGCTGCAAAAGCGTGCGCAGATCCACATCATCAAGAGACGCCATTCTTGACCCCGTCTTTGGCTCTAACATCCTAACCCCGTCGTCGGCTGCAACAGCCTGACTCTCGTCTTCGGCTGAAATAAGGAATGGCCGACAAATTCGGCTGGCTTCGGATAGCGGTCAATCGCGCCGCGCAGGCTCGCAATTTGCTACAAGCTGACAGGATGGTTCCGAAACCGACCGAGCGCCGACCACAAACTCAACCGATGCCGAAGCGGAGGATAAGGTCAAATGGCCGGATGCGCAATTCTGAATTGTCACTATGAATTGTCAGCAATCATCAGAACGTGCTAGGTCGCAGATTTTTATCATCCGCCACTTTTTTGTCATCTTACGTACGTGTAGAATTTTCTAACGCTTGTCAACACGCGCGGCCCAGATCCGTCTCGGGCCGGGCGCACAAGCTAAAGCGGTAGGGTTAGTAGGGCGCGTCTTCAACCGAGCGGGGCCGATGCAGCCCCCTCGACATTTGGAAGCGACAACCTATCTGTAGAATTGCCGGAAAGCGCCGACCCGATGTTGCGATGCGCAAAATGCGCGCATCGTGGGGCCTGCGTCGGTTTGGTTGCAGCGCATCATACCTCATATGGGGGACGCGGCGACAGACAAATATTGATATAGCTTGTCCATCATGTGAGAATTGCCGCGAGATGAAAACTTTGAGCACGCAGAGAGAAGGCGATACCCATTTCAATATTATCGAGGTGGCCGAACGTCTCTTCCGCCAGGTCGGCTTTCAAAAAACGACGGTCGCCGACATCGCGCATGAGCTCCAGATGTCGCCGGCCAATGTCTACCGTTTCTTTGGCGCGAAAGCCGAAATCAACGAGGCGGTCGCGCGCCGGATGCTGCGGGAAATCGAAGCCAACGTCACGGCGATTGCAGAGCAGCCTGGCCCCGCCAGCCCGAAGCTGCGCGACGTCGTCGCGCTGATCGAAAGGCTAAACGCCGAGCGCTTTCTGTCGGACCGCAAGCTCCATGAATTGTTCGAGACGGCCTATGACGAGAATTGGCCGATCATGCGCGAGCATTTCGACACGCTGGACAAAATCCTGGCGCAAATTATCGGGCAAGGCATGGCCGCGGGAGAATTTCAGACCGGCGACGCCGATCTCGCCGCGACTCTCGTCCGCAGCGCCTGCGTCCGGTTCTGCCATCCGAGGCTGATGGCGGAATTCGCCCAGGACCCTGAGCCGACGGTCGATCAGATGGTCGATTTTTGCCTCTCGGCGCTCAAGACCCAAGCGGGGCCGCGCCGCTGATCATGCGGTGGCTCGGCCGCATCGGGCCGGCATAAGCGCGCCGCTCTTTGGTCCGGGCGAAGGGTTGGGGTCCAAGCAAAGCTTTGGGCGTCTCGCGAAAGCGAGTCTCTTTATGATTATAGGATCGCGATGATTATAGGCTCGCGCGCGGCCGCGATGCGCCGCGATCACCATCGCCGCAGAATTCCGCTCCGGCCGCGATAATTCACAGACCCGGGTCAGCGGACGACTAATTCACATATATGCTCAGATAATTTGGGCGGGTCCTAATAGTTCTTTCTGTTGATTTTCGACATCCGCGACACATTGCGCCAATTTCTCCGTCTCATGAAAAGCTGGTCCGTCGATCGCTCCCCTGCGGAGGGCCGCAGGGCGAATGCCGCGAACCGAAGGCGGCGGCTTTGGACCCCACCCCGCCGGAACTGTGCGAAATTTGCCACAGCCTTCAATATACAGCCGTTCCGGCCGGCAACCTTGAGCGGTTGGTCTAGCCCCATTCGCGCTGGCGGGGTATCTCTGCGGGGCGGCATAGGAGGTTGTGTTCATGTTACGGTTCCGATCGAGCTTAATCTCCTTGTTCGGCGCTTCGCTCCTCGGTCTCGGGGGCTGTTCGTTTTTTCCGGTCAACGGACCGACAACGACCGAGATCCAAAGCGGCGCATCGGCCATCCTTCCCTACGCGTTGATCAAGCTGTCGCCGGAGGCGGTAGACATTCTCGCCGCCTATGAGCCCAAAGGCCTCGCCGGCGCCTTCACCGATCGAAAGCCCGCGGCCAACATCAAGTTCGGCATAGGCGACATTGTCTCGGTGACGATTTTCGAGGCCGCGGCTGGCGGCTTGTTCATCCCGCTCGAGGCCGGCGTGCGGCCCGGCAATTTCGTGACCCTTCCGGATCAGCCGGTCGACAATAACGGCAATATCACCATTCCCTTCGCCGGCGTGATCAGGGCCGCCGGGCGCGACAATGTCCAGATTCAGGCCGAGATCGTCGAAAGGATCAAGAACCGCGCGATCGAGCCGCAGGCCGTCGTGACCTTGTCGCAGCAGAGAACCTCGCTCATCACCGTGGTCGGCGACGTCAACACGCCGCTTCGCTTCGCGGTTCCGGCGAGCGGGGCGGGCGACCGCGTTCTCGACGCCATCACCCGCGCGGGCGGCATCAAGGGAAATGGCTGGGACGTCTGGGTCGTGCTCGAGCGCGACAAGCGCCGCGCAACGGTTCCTTTCGAAAATCTCGTCATGAACCAGTCCAACAATATCTATATCCAGCCCGGCG